>DASZXE010000696.1:0-17540 GCA_035546475.1 Kofleriaceae bacterium | reverse complement strand
TGCTCGCCGGCGAGGACGTGGATCATCGACGCGTATCCGATCAGACACTCCGGCTGGAACTCGTCGAGCGCAGCCGCGATCGCGGGCAGCGGCTCGGTCGCGTCGAGCCGCAGCGTGCGGACGAAGCGGCTCTCCACGGTCACCCCGACCCGCGCCGATTGGTGCCACGGCACCCGCGAGCTGACGATCGCCATCCGTACCCGGTGGGTGAGGCCGGTCGCCACGCCGGCCCACGCGTTCGCGCGGGCGTAGGACGCGATCGTGGTCAGCCACTCCTCGGGGTCGGCGAGGAAGATGCCGCGCCGGCCCGTGGAGCCCGAGGTCGCCGAGACCTGGTAGCGATCGAGGTACAGCCGGCCGGTGTCCGGCGTCTCCAGGTACGCCTTCACGTCGGCGAGGCGCACCGCACGATCGGTGACGACCTCGTCGAAGGAGTCCATGACGTCCGCCTTGGTCACCACCGGCAGCTCGGCGAGCGGGCGACCCTCCAGCCCGGCGTGGATGCGCCGGTAGAACGGCGAGCGCGTCAGCGCGTACCGGCGCAGCTCGGCAAGCGCCGAGGCCTGGTGAAGCGCCAGCTCCGCGCGCGACCAGCGCTCGTGGCGCCGGAGACGGCGGCGTCGCGCGAGCACCTGGAGGAGCGTCGACAGCGCCATCTCAGGGCCTCACGTCGACGGCCCGCCGGTGCGGTGGCTGTCGTCGTCGCGGTGGCCGCCGTGGCCGAACATGCAGAAGAACATCGCGGCGACCAGGAGCAGGTAGGGGAACGCGCCCAGCGCGTGCCCCCGATGCTCTTCGAACAGGAAGGCCCCGGCGACGCCGAGAAAGCCGATCAGGACCACCGTCGTCGTCGTCAGCGGGCCCCACCGACGCGCCGGACGGGAGCGCTCGGCGTGCTCGGCGTCGTGGCCGGTATGCTCGTGCGATCCGCAGCCGTTCATACTCACCTCCTGCCCCTCGATCTCAGCAACCGCGGTGCCAACTCGCTGGTGGCCCGCGAGCGCCGCCGTTCGCGCACGTCCTGCGGCGATGCCCGGCCGCGCGCCATCTGCCCCTCGTCCACGATCATGGCGGGCACGATCCCTGTGACCCGGAAAGTCACGGCGTGCCGGGTGCCAAGATCCGCGGAGGCTGTCAACCTGGCCACATGTGGACCGATGCTCGACCGGCGCGCTGGCTCGCGCCGCTGATCGCCTGCGCCGGCATCGGGGCCTGCCGCTCGCCGGTACCCTGGGGGCACGCGGTGGAGGCGCCCGGGACGGCGCCGGTCGCACGCACGGTCGCGATCACGATCGGCGAGCATGGCTTCGAGCCGGACCGGGTCGAGGCGAGGGCGGGCGAGGAGGTCGAGCTGGTGTTCACCCGCCGCGTCGAGCACACGTGCGTGACCCGGGTCGTCCTCTCGCTCGACGCGGATCGCCGGATCGAGCGCGACCTGCCGCTCGACCGGCCGGTGGTCGTCCGGCTGTCGTTCGATCGGCCGGGCGAGCTCGGCTTCTCGTGCCCGATGGGCATGCACGCCGGGGTGATCACGATCCGTTGAGCGGCGCGCCGACTGTAATGACGGAGCGTCCGCTTCGTCCTGGGATCGAACCATGCCAGCGCACACCCACGATCACTCGCATCACGGTCACGTCCACGCCGACCACGCCGAGCCCCCGCCTGGCGAGAAGCACGTCGATCCGGTCTGCGGGATGACGGTGTCATCGACGAGCCCGCACCACGTGCACCATGCGGGCAACGAGGTGTTCTTCTGCAGCGCCCGCTGCAAGGACAAGTTCATCGCGGAGCCCGAGCGGTACCTGAAGACCGACGCCGCGCCGCCTCCGTCGAAGCCAGCCGCGACGCCGCCCCCGGCGGGCGCCGCCCAAGCCGAGGTCGAGTACACGTGCCCGATGCACCCGGAGATCATCCGCAAGGGGCCGGGTACCTGCCCGATCTGCGGCATGGCCCTCGAGCCGCGGACGATCACCGCCGACACCGGCCCGGATCCCGAGCTGCGCGCGATGAGCCTGCGGTTCTGGGTCGCCGCCGCCCTGTCGCTCCCCCTGGTCGTTCTGGTGATGGCCGACATGCTCGGCGCGTCGATCCTGCCGATGCGCGCGCGGATCTGGGTCGAGCTGGGGCTGGCGACGCCGGTCTGCACCTGGGCGGCGTGGCCGTTCTACGTCCGGGCGGTCCAGTCGATCGGCCGCCTGCGGTTCAACATGTTCACGCTGATCGGCCTCGGGGTCAGCGTCGCCTACGGCTACAGCCTGGTGGCCGCGCTGGCGCCGGGCCTGTTCCCGGCGTCGTTCCGCGAGGACGGCGAGGTGGCGACCTACTTCGAGGCGGCGGGCGTGATCGTCACCCTGATCCTGCTCGGCCAGGTGCTCGAGCTGCGCGCGCGCGGCCAGACCAGCGCGGCGATCCGCAAGCTGCTCGGCATGGCGCCGAGCACCGCGCGGCGGATCGGCGACGACGGGGCGGAGACCGACGTCCCGCTCGATCAGGTGCAGGCCGGCGACCGGCTGCGGGTCCGTCCGGGCGAGAAGGTGCCGGTCGACGGCGTCGTGCTCGAGGGCACCAGCGCGATCGATGAATCGCTGGTGACCGGCGAGCCGATCCCGGTCGAGAAGCGGGAAGGCGATCGCGTGATCGGTGCGACGTTGAACGGGACCGGCGGCCTGGTCATGCGCGCGGACAAGGTCGGCGCCGACACCCTGCTTTCGCGGATCGTCGCGATGGTGGCGGAGGCGCAGCGCAGCCGGGCGCCGATCCAGAAGCTCGCCGACGTCGTCTCGGGCTGGTTCGTGCCGATCGTCATCGGGATCGCGCTGGCGACGTTCGCGGTGTGGTCGCTGGCCGGACCCGAGCCGCGGATGGCCCACGCGCTCATCAACGCGGTCGCGGTGCTCATCATCGCCTGCCCGTGCGCGCTCGGGCTGGCGACCCCGATGTCGATCATGGTCGCGACCGGCAAGGGCGCGACGATGGGCGTGCTGTTCCGCAACGCCGAGGCGATCGAGGTGCTGCGGAAGGTCGACACGCTGGTGGTCGACAAGACCGGCACCCTGACCGAGGGCAAGCCGAAGCTGGTCAGCGTGACGCCCGCCGAGGAATCCGGGGAGGACGAGTTGCTCCGCTTCGCCGCCAGCCTCGAGCGGGGCAGCGAGCATCCGCTGGCAGCGGCGATCGTCGCGGGCGCCCAGGAGCGTGGCGTCTCGCTCGCCGACGCGACCGGCTTCGCGTCGGTGACCGGCAAGGGCGTCCGCGGCACCGTCGACGGCAAGGATCTCGCGCTCGGCAACCGGGCGATGATGGAGGAGGTCCACGTCGATCCGGCGCCGATGGTCGAGCGGGCCGAGGCCCTGCGTGGCGACGGCCAGACCGTCATGTTCGTCGCGGTCGCCGGCCGACTCGCCGGCCTGGTGGGCGTCGCGGATCCGATCAAGGCCAGCACGGCGGAGGCGATCCGCGTGCTCCACGGCGAGGGGATCCGCATCGTGATGATGACCGGCGACAGCAAGACCACTGCCGCGGCGGTCGCGAAGAAGCTCGGCATCGACGATGTGCTCGCCGAGGTCCTGCCCGACCAGAAGGCCGAGCACGTCCGCCGGCTCCAGGGCGAGGGCCGGGTGGTCGCGATGGCCGGCGACGGCATCAACGATGCGCCGGCCCTCGCCCAGGCCCAGGTCGGCATCGCGATGGGCACCGGCACCGACGTGGCGATGGAGAGCGCCGGGGTCACCCTGGTCAAGGGCGACCTTCGCGGCATCGCCCGTGCGCGCCGCCTGTCGCGCCGCACGATGGGCAACATCAAGCAGAACCTGTTCTTCGCCTTCGTCTACAACGCGGCGGGGGTCCCGATCGCGGCCGGCGTCCTCTATCCGTTCTTCGGCCTCCTGCTGTCGCCGATCATCGCGGCGGCGGCGATGAGCCTCAGCTCGGTTTCGGTGATCACCAACGCGCTCCGGCTGCGCCGGGCCGAGGTCTGAACGATGTGATGGCCCCGGTCACCTGTAACGAAGCCGGTCACACTGCAGTCGCGATCCGCCCGCGAAATCCTTGCGCTGGCGCGGTCGCGGCCTGGTCCCGGAGTTGCGAAGGCCATGACGACACTCGTGACGAAGACCTGGTTGTTGCTCGTGCCGGCGCTGTCGGCGGCAGCCTGTGCACCGCGGGCACTGCCGCTCGGGCCTGGACATCCGTCCGCCCCCTCGACGCCTACCCGCCCGGTCGATCCGCCGTCGAAGACGCTGGCTCCCGGCGTCGCCGGCGATGTCCTCGCCGATCCGTGGGCCGGGCCACCAGCGACGCCAGCCGCGCCGGCCGAAGAGATGGACATGGGATCGCATCATCACGGCGGCCATGGAGGCGCGCCTTGAGATCGCTGGTCGGCGCGTTCCTGCTGCTGGCGGCGTGCACGCCGTCGCGCCCGGCGGTCTACAGCCCGGTCGATCGTGATCTGCAGCAACGGCTTGGCGTCGCCGTCGACTGGCGCGGCGACGGCACCGATCCGCGCGTGCCGGCGGCGGTCGCAGCGCTGTTGAAGCAGCCGCTCGATGTCGATGGCGCGGTGCGGATCGCGCTGGCCCAGAATCGCCACCTGCAGGCCGATCTCGAGGACCTCGGCGTCGCGGCGGCGGATCTCGCCGCGGCGACGGTCTTGCCGCCGGCCGAGGTCGACATCGATCACAAGTACGCGCTCGACGGCTCAGGCAGCGAGACCGAGCTCGAGGCGGTGCAGGACGTGCTCGACCTGCTGACGGTCGGCCAGCGCCGCGGGATCGCGAAGGCGCAGCTCGCCGCCGCGCGGGCGCGGGCGACCGCCGCCGCGATCGAGCTGGCGATGGAGGTCGAGGTCGCGTTCCAGGACGCGGTGGCCGCCGAGCAGGAGCGCGGCCTGCGGCGGACCGCGTTCGACGCCGCCAGCGCGTCCGCCGACCTGACCGAGCGGATGCGCGCCGCCGGCAACACGACCATGCTCGCGGTGGTGCGCGACCGCGACGCGCGGGAACAGACGCGGATCGATCTGGCCCGCGCCGAAACGACGATCGCGGTCCGGCGCGAGGCCCTGAACCGCCTGCTCGGCCTGTCCGGCGACGACACCCGCTGGTCGCTGGCCAGCGACCGCCTGCCCGACGTGCCGGCCGACCCGCCGCCGCTCGACGACCTCGAGCAGGTCGCCGTCGCCGAGAGCCTCGACCTGCGGGCCCTGCGCGCCGACGCCGAGGCCGCCGCCGGCCAGGTCGGCCAGGCCCGGCTGCACGCGGTCCTGCCCTCGCTCGGCGCGGGTGTGGCCGCCGCGCGCCGCGAGGGCGGCGACTGGCAGGTCGGCCCGGTGATCCGGTTCGGCCTGCCGATCTTCGATCAGCAGCAGGGGCCGCGCGCCCGCGCCCACTCCGACCTCCGCCGCGCGCGGCAGTCGCTGACCGCGACGGCAGTCGATGTCCGCGCCGAGGCCCGCGCCGCGCGCGAGGTCGCGCTCGCCGCCCACGCCGAGGCCCGGCACCTGAAGGACGTGATCCTGCCGCTCGACAACCAGGTCCTCGACGAGCTGGTCGCCCAGTACAACGCGATGAACGCCAGCACCTTCGAGTTGCTCACCGCCAAGCGCGACCTGGTCGACGCCGGCAGCCAGTACATCGAGGCCGAGCGCCGCTACTGGACTGCGATGGCCCGCACCCGCGCGCTGCGCCGCGGCGTCCTGCCCGCGATGGAGTCGCCATGACCTTCAGCCGCCGCACCGTCCTCCGCTCCGGGCTCGGCGCCGGGGCGATCGTCCTCGCGTCGAAGCGCCTGGCCCTGGCCGAGCCCCAGGACGACATGGGCATGGGTGGCATGGACATGTCCAAACCGAAGCCCACGACCCGCGCGCGCGCCGTGGCCGGCGAGTCGTACACACCGGTCGTCGTCCCCAACGGCTCGACCCTGCCGTTCGAGAAGAAGGGCGGCGTCAAGGTCTTCCACCTGGTGGCCGAGCCGGTCACCCACACGATCGCCCCCGGGCTCGACATCGAGGCCTGGGGCTACAACGGCGGCACGCCGGGCCCACTGATCGAGGCGGTCGAGGGCGACCGGGTCCGCATCTACGTCACCAACAAGCTGGCCGAGCGAACGACCGTGCACTGGCATGGCGTGTTCGTCCCCAACGGCATGGATGGCGTCGGCGGGCTTACCCAGGCCGCGATCCCGCCGGGCAAGACGTTCAAGTACGAGTTCGACCTCGTGAAGCCGGGCACGTTCATGTACCACCCGCACTTCGACGAGATGACCCAGATCGCGCTGGGGATGGTGGGGATGTTCGTCGTCCACCCCCGGGTCGAGAAGGACACCCACCGGGTCCGCGACTACTCGCTCCTGACCCACGAGTGGAAGGTGCCGATCGGCGCCCGGCGTCCCGATCCGATGGCGATGAACGACTTCAACGTGCTCACCTTCAACTCGAAGGCGTTCCCGGCCACCGAATCGTTGGTCGCCGAGGTGGGCGATCGCGTCCGCATCCGGCTCGGCAACCTGGGGCCGATGGATCATCACCCGATCCACCTCCACGGCTACGCCTTCGAGGTCGCCTACACCGACGGCGGCCCGGTCCCGAAGACGGCGCGCTGGCCGGAGACGACCGTGCTGGTCCCGGTCGGCGCCGTCCGCGTGATCGAGCTCGTCGCCGACACCCCGGGCGACTGGGCGCTGCACTGCCACATGACCCACCACGTGATGAACCAGATGGGCCACGACGCGCCCAACCTGGTCGGCGCCGACGTCCGCGGGGTCGACAAGCGGATCGGCCGGGTGGTGCCCGGCTACATGACGATGGGCGCCACCGGCATGGGCGATATGATGGAGATGCGCCAGCCCGACAACAGCATCAGCATGCTCGGCGGCGATGGTCCGTTCGGCATGATCGACATGGGCGGCATGTTCACGATCCTCAAGGTGCGGACCAAGCTCGAGGAGGGCAAGGACCCCGGCTGGTTCGAGCACCCGAAGGGCACCGTGGCCGCCGAGGCCACCGACGCCGAGCTGTCCCGCGACGGCATCAAGACCTGACAGGAGCACTCACGATGATGCGTAGCCAGTTCCTCGCGATCCTCGCCGCCGCCGCGCTCGCCGCGTGCGGTGGCAAGTCCAAGGGCGACACCACCACGCCGATGGGCGGCAGCAGCAAGGTCGACGGTGCCGGCGCGGCGCCCGATGCCTCGACCGCGGCCGACCCCGCGCAGGTGAAGGCCGACCTCTTCGCGGCCGAGACCGCGGCCTACCAGCAGGCGAAGCCCGTCTTCGACCAGTCCTGCGGGAGCTGCCACAGCCAGGGCGGCAAGCAGGCGTCGGCGAAGAAGCTGGCGCACCTCGACATCACGACCTACCCGTTCGCCGGCGAGCACAAGGACACCATCACGGTCGTGATCCGCCACGTCCTCGGCATCGACGGCGCGAAGCCGATCATGCCCGACGACAAGCCGGGCTCGGTCAAGGGCGACGAGCTCGCGCTCATCGCGGCATGGGCCGACGCCTACGACGCCGCCGAGGCCGGCGGTGCCCACGCGGACAAGCCCGCCTACGGCGAGCCCGACTCGTCCGAGCTGCCCGACGACGACGACTGATCGAGCATCGCCCTGGCCGCGATCAGGGACCGAAGGTGCGCGACGCGGCCTCGATCGGGTGCAGCCCGCGGCCGAAGCGGCCCATCGCCTCGCGGTTCCGTTCCAGCTCGCTGTAAGGCAGGAACCGCATCTGGAGGGCGCGCACCTGCTGGAAGGCCGGGCGCTCGAGCTGGGCGCGCACGTCGTCGGCGCGCGCGTCGGGCGCCACCAGGTAGAGACCGCGGGTGGTGCGCTCGGGGGCGCCGAGCGCGAGATCGAGCATGCGCACGATGCCGCTGTAGATCGACGTGGTGTGCTCGACCTCGAACGCGGCGGCCACATCCTCGGTGGCCGGGTCGATCCACAGCACGTCGATCAGCCGCACCGCGTCGGCGCCGGGGTGCCCGGCGATCCAGGCCGGCAGCGAGTCCAGACAGCCGGCGCCCAGCTCGCGGCCTTCGTGGGGCCGCCCGCGATCGTTGACGGCGACCCACACGTGGAAGCCGAGGGCCCGACCGAGGTCGCGCAGCCAGCCCTGGACCTGGGTATGCGTGACGTCGCCCGTGCGTTGCGCGTCGAGCGCGCGCTGCGCCGCCGCGGCCTCGGCGCGCACGGCCGCGAGGTCACGCTCCCACGCGCCGTGCGCGGCCGGATCGTCACCGAGTGGCGGCGCCGGATAGCGGCCCTGGCCGACGTCGAACAGGAGGCCGGCCACGGCGCCGAGGTCGTTCGACAGGAGGTCGCGGTGCTCGTCGACGATCCGCATCATGCCGGCACGCATGGCGAGGTAGTCGGCCCACTTGCCGAGCTTGATCTTGCCGCCGGTCACCGCGTTGTAGCCCTTCACGATCGCGGTGTTGAACGGCGGGACCAGCGTCGGGTGGAGGAAGTAGAGCAGGTTGGCCGCCGCCGGCCCGACACCCTTGATCGCGTGGCGATCGAGCGCGTGGATCGCACCGACGACGTCGTCGGCACAGGTCCCGCACGAGCACGTGTCGAGGAAGCGGCCGAACGCCCGCTGGTTGTCGGCGCTCTCGTAGATGTCCGGGATCCGCAGCTTCGGCTTCCACAGGAACGCGTGGTCGGCGCCGCGGAAGATCTGCCGCTGCTCCGCGATCGACTCGACCACGACCTCGAGCGACGAACCTCGATACGCCGAGCCGAACCTGCCGGCCTCGATCTCTTCGATCACCGTGCGCAGGCCACGCCGGATCGACCGGAAGTTCTTCAGCCGCTCGTCCCACAGGAACCACGCCTGGTAGGTCCCGCCCGGGTCGTCTCGCCAGCGCGTGATCAGCGCGCGCATCGCGTCCGTGCTCATCGGCGGGACGATACCGCGCCGGAGCATCGCCCATCAGGGCAACTGGGCCAGGACCTTGGGCGTCCGGCTCTGCACGAACGCGCGGATCCCGATCACCGCCGGCGGTCCCGACCCGGTCGCGAGGATGTCCTCGTCGAGGCTGCGGGTGAACTCGCTATCGGAGTAAGGCTTGCGGGGGTCGTGCAGCGCCGCCTGCATGATCAACGCGCGCCGCTGCGTGATCGCGTCGGTCAGCCGCGTGCTCACCGCCCCACCGTCGACCAGCTCGGCCAGGTCGGCGGTGTACTCCGCGCGCCAGGCGGGGATGGCCAGCACCTTGGTCAGGAGCGGCCGCGTCCCCGCCGGCGACGGGATCTGCGGGTTGTAGATGTTCCAGTCGAGGAGGAAGGCGGTCGTGGTGCCGGCGTGACCGGCGGTGCCGAACGTGATGTCGAGGTCCCACGGGATGTAGACGAACCGGTCCGTCGCCGGGTCGCGATACAGGTAGTAGTTGTCGGCCAAGCCGGTGTACGCGTCGATATGGGACAGGTACGTGTTGACGGCGAGCCAGCGCAGGTACGACCTCACGTCGAACATCTGCGGCAGGCGGGTCTCGAGCATCGCGAGGTCGTCGGTGGCGAGGAGTTGGCAGAGCGAGATGAGGTCGCTCCAGTCGTTCTCGGTCTCGTTGGTCTTCTTCTGGTACGTGCCGGTGTCGTAGGACGACGGGCTCGGCCCGCGATACTCGAGCGTCGCTGGCGCGTACTGCTTGTAGAGGTTGCCGTCGTTGTCGCTGAACGTCCGGGCGAGGAAGCGCTTGTCGACCTCCTCGACGTTGACGTAGAGGCCCCAGTACTCGCCGTTGACGAGGACGCGCGCGTAGTTCGCGCGTGAGGCGATGACTCCGAAGCCGCGGAACAGCTCGTAGGCGCTGACCTCGCGCTCCATCGACGGATCGAGGACCGTGTTGTTGAGGTTGACCGTACCGAGGCCGAGGAAGCGCTGGTCGGCGACGTACTCGTTCATGTCGATCTTGAACGACTTCTTGCTGCCGGCGCGGGCGAGGGACGAGTTGCCCTTGTAGCGGATGCCGACCATCGGCACGGTGATCCCCATCGCGTCGAACGTGCCCGGCACGTAGATGCCGGCCGACGGGTCGGCATCGAGCGTGGCCAGGTCGGCCGGAGAGATCGTGAGCCGGACGTCGACGATCGTGCCGACGTCGTAGAACGGATCCGACGGAGACACTGGCGGAGCCGCATCCGGACCGCCCGGCGGCGCGTCGACGTCGCCGGCCAGCGCGCCATCGGGCCTCACATCGGGGGCGGCGCCGCATCCGCCGAGCACCGCCGCCACCATCGCGAAGCACCCCACGCGCCAGAGCGTCATCTCGCCGCCAGGGTATCATCCGGTGCAGCGCCCGCGCGCAGAACGAGTGTGACCGCCAAGGTCACACGTCTAGCGAGCCGGGCTGGGGTCCCGGACGTCGATCGCCCACCCTGGCGTGACGCCTTGCTGAGCCGCGATTTTCGGCGAAGGGGCGCGGCAGGAGCGGATACTCATGAAGGCCGATGGCGACGTCTGGGTACGCCTTGCTCGCAGTCCTGGCGATCGCGCCCGGCGCGGCGGCCGCCGACAACTTTGCGCCCGTGGCGCGGGCCTCGGCGACGCCTGGCCAGGCGTTCGTCGGCGATCCCGTCCAGCTCTCGTCGGCCGGCTCGATCGACCCCGACCACTCCCCGCGGCCGCTGGCGTTCCAGTGGGACTTCGACGACGGCGGCAGCTCGACCGAGCCGTCGCCGACGCACGTGTTCACCGAGGCTCGCGCCCATGCGGTGACGTTGACCGTCAGCGACGGTGCCGACACCGCCGTCGCGGTGGTGATCGTGCACGTGCTCGGCCGACCGCTGCCGGCGCCGTCGCGGCGCAGCAGCCCGATGGCGCTCTCCCCCGACGGTGGGCGGCTGTGGGTCGTCAACCCCGACTCCGACAGCGTCAGCGCGATCGACGTCGGCGCCGATCGGCTGGCGCTGGTCGCCGAGCAGCCAGTCTGCCGTCACCCGCGGACGGTCTCGCTGGCCGACGCAGGTGACGTCCTGTTCGTGGCCTGTCAGGGCGAGCGAGCCGTCGTCGCGATCGACCTGCCTTCGGGGCGGACGACGACGATCCCGGTCGGCGCCGAGCCGTACGCGGTGGTCGCGCTGGCCGGCGGCGCGGTGCTGGTCGGCGATCAGGGCGACGACACCCTCACGTTGATCGGCGCCGATCGCCGCGTCCTCGACACCTGGCCGACCGCGGACGGGCCGCGCGCCATCGCGGTCTCCGCCGACGGCGCGCGCGCGTACGTGACGAGCTACCTGAGCCGCGGGCGCACCGGGGTGGTGACGATCCACGATCTCGCCGCCCGCGCCGTGATCGGCACCGTCGAGCTCCAGGATGATCCCGGACCCGACAGCGCTTCGTCCGGCCGCGGCGTTCCCAACCTGCTGTCGGCGGCGGCGATCGATCCGTCGGGCCAGCGGCTGTGGCTCGGCGGGCTGAAGGCGAACACCTCGGCCGGCCTGTTCCGCACCGGCGGCCGCATCGCGCCGGTCAACTGGCTGCGCGGGCTGGCCGCGCCGGTCGACCTGTCGTCGATGACGGAGGTCCTGGTCCGGCGCATCGACACCAACGACGCCGACAGCGTGTCCGCGATCGCGCTGTCGGCCGACGGCCGGTACGGCTACTTCGCCCACCAGGGCGCGGGGACGCTGTCCATCTACGATCTCTCGAAGGCGACCTTGTTCGCGCCGGGCGCCGGCGCCAGCGTGCCGTTCGAAGGCCGGATCGACGTCGGCGACGCGCCGCACGGGATCGCGATCGCGCCCGATGGGCGGACCGTCTTCGTGAGCAACTACCTCGGCCGCGACGTCGTGGCGATCGACGTCAGCGTACCCGCGTCCCCGCGGATCACGTCGCGCGTCGAGGTGACCACCGAGCCGCTCACCGACGACGTGCTGAACGGCAAGCGCCTGTTCTACCGGAGCCGCGAGCCGATCCACTCCAAGAGCAACTACGTGGCGTGCGCCTCCTGCCACGCCGACGGCGCGACCACCGACGGCCAGGTCTGGGACTTCACCCAGGACGGCGAGGGACTGCGCAACACGATCGACCTGCGCGGGCGGGCCGGCCTCGGCCACGGCCGGCTCCACTGGTCGGCCAACTTCGACGAGATCCAGGACTTCGAGAACCCGATCGTCAAGCTGTTCGGCGGCACCGGCCTCGCGCAGGACGGCGCGCCGCCCAACCCGCCGCTGGGTGTCCCCAACGCCGGCCGGAGCCGCGACCTCGACGATCTCGCCGCTTACGTGACCTCGCTCCGCTACACGCCCGTCAGCCCCGAACGCGGCGCGGACGGCGCGCTCACTCCGGCGGCGACCCGCGGAGCCGCACTGTTGCTCGAGCCGGCGCTCCGCTGCACCGAGTGCCATCCGCCGCCGACCTTCACGATCAGCCGGCTGGATGACCCGGAGTTGATCGACGTCGGAACCCTCACCGCGGCGAGCGGCCAGCGACTGGGCGGCCCGCTCACCGGCCTCGACGTCCCGACGCTGATCGGGCTGTGGGACGGCGCGCCCTACTTCCACGACGGCAGCGCGCGCACCCTGCGCGACGTGTTCCGCGGCCGCGCCAACCTCGAGGCCGCGCTCACCGCCGGCCTCCCTGACGACCAGCTCGACGACCTGCTGGCCTATCTGGCGTCGATCGATCAGCCGGCCCCGCCACCGACGCCGCCGCCCCCCGATAACGAGCCGGCCGGGTGCGGCTGCCGGACCTCCGATCCGAGCACCACGGCCGTCGCCGCCGGCCTCGCGCTCGTCGCGCTGCGACCGCGGCGCCGAGCCTCCACCGTTGCACGCAAGGGAGCACCCCGATGATCACCCGCCGGTCCCGTACGCTCTGGGCCGCCACGCTCCTCCTCGCGCCGGCCGCGGCCCACGCCGAGCCCTGGTTCGCCGACCGGAGCGACGCGCTCCGCACCGATCGCTTCAGCTTCGGTGGCGCCAACCCGGAGGCGGGCGACACCAACGAGAACTACTACGATGGCGACTTCGCCGACTTCGACGGCGACGGCCGCCTCGACCGCGGCATGATCTCGCGCTACGGCCTCCTGTGGAACGCGGCTGGTGGCCTGATGACCCCGGTCGCCAACACCGTGCAGGGAGCCACCTACCAGTTCGGCGACAAGGACGCGATCGGCAACGATGCGATCTGCTGGGCCGACGTCGATCGCGACGGCGACCCCGACAGCGTTCAGGGCGGCAACGGCGAGGCGCTCACCCTGCAGATCAACCAGGCCGGCCGGTTCTCGATCAAGTGGCGCAAGGCGGGCAGCAGCGCGAAGCGGATCGTGAAGATCGATCTCGAGCGCGACGGCGACGTCGACCTCATCGTCGCCGGCGCGTTCTGCCTGACCCGCAACTGCGGTCAGCCCGACGACTTCACGGTGTGGGTCAACGACGGCACCGGCCAGTTCACCGACGAGACCGTGGCGCGCGGCCTCGACTACCGGACCGCGCTGATCGCGGGCGTCTCCGCCGGCGATCTCGACGGCGACGGCGACTTCGATCTGGTCGTCATGAGCGGGACACGGCGCCGCGCCATCGCGCTCATCAACAACGGCGCCGGCGTGTTCAGCGAGCGGCCGTTCTTCACCATCCCCGACGGGTTGTGGACGTACCAGACCGGCGGCGAGACCAGCGTCGGCTTGTCCGGGAGCGACAACACCGCGCTCGGCGACGTCGACGGCGACGGCGATCTCGACCTGGTGACCGGCGCCTTCGGGCCGATCGGCGGCCACCCCAACGTATTCTACCCGCTGTTCATCAACGACGGCGCCGGCAACTTCACCGAGCAGGGGGCGACCCGGTTCCACGTCGGCGCCTTCGCCGGCCACCTGTACGCGACCGACATCAAGCTCGCCGACTTCGACGGCGACGGCGATCTCGACCTCGCCGCCTACGCCCAGACCGGCTTCGCCGATCTCCAGGAGAATCACCTCCAGCTCTTCGTCAACGACGGCACCGGCAACTTCACCTTCACCCGCGATCTGGCGCCGGCCGTCATGCCGCCGACCGGCGGCATCAACGCCTTCGATGCCGCCGACTACAGCGGCGACGGCGCGGTCGACCTGTGGATCGGCAACCAGGGCGGCCGCGTCCTCACCTTCGTCAACACCTACGTCGATCCGCTGGGCGTGCCCGCCGACCAGCCGCGCAACCTGCGCGTGGTCAGCGCGACCGCCGCCGGCGTGAGGCTGTCCTGGCAGCCGCCCCCGAGCGCGGCGACCGTGCGCTTCTATCGGGTCTACCGCGCCACGCGGCCGGGGTTGCCCATCGACGACCGGATCCTGGTCAAGACGGTGGCGATCAGCCCGCACGCCGACGACGGCTTCGTCGCACCGATCACGCGCCGCACCACCGCCGCCCAGCTCGCCGATCCGTCGGTGACGATCGATCCCGGCGACGGCACCCTGACCTGGACCGACGCCACCGGCGCGGCCGGCGTCAGCTACCAGTACTCGGTGGTGCAGGTCGGCAACGAGACCAAGGCCAGCGCGCCGACACCCGAGGTGTCGGCCGCGACGCCGGGTCCGGCGGGCGCCGACACCGTCGCGCCGTACCTGGCGATCGTCGGTCCCACCCGCCAGCACTGGCAGGCGTCGCCGCGCATCGTGCTGCAGTACGCCGACGCGCAGAGCGGCGTCGACCCGTCGTCGATCCGGGTCTCGTTCGACGCGGCCTGCGGTGACCGCCCGGCCGGCGCCGACCTCGGCGACCTCGCGACCTGGAAGGACTCCCGCCTGTTCGTCGCCGCGCTGGTGCCGCCGTTCACCCTGCCGATCAACACCCTGGTGACGATGACGGCGTCGGTCGCCGATCTCGCCGGCAACCGGACCACCCAGACCGTGCAGTTCTTCGTGACGACGGCCAGCGCGCGTCTGCCGACCGCCGCGTTCGCCGCCACGCCGACCACCGGCGACGCACCGCTCGCCGTCGACTTCGACGCCAGCGCCAGCAGCGATCCCGACGGCAAGGTGGTCCGCTACGAGTGGTACTTCGGGGACGGCGAGCTGGCGACCGGCCTCGTCGCCTCCCACCGCTACCTGGCCGGCGGAACGTACGAGGCAACGCTGGTGGTACGCGACACCGAGGGCGGCGCCGCGACCACGAGCCGGACGATCACCGCCGGCGCGGCGCCGGAGTGCAGCGCCGGCGAGGCCCGTAGCTGCTACAGCGGCCCCACCGCCACCGCCGGCGTCGGTGCCTGCGTCGCGGGCAGCCAGACCTGCGCCGCCGGCGCGTGGCCGTCGGCCTGCGCGGGCGAGGTCGTGCCGGCCGTCGAGGTCTGCGCCGACAGCGTCGACAATGACTGCGACGGCCTCACCGACGGCGACGACCCGGACTGCGTGTCCGGGCAGGCCCCCGGCGGCTGCGGTTGTGGCGCGTCGGCCCCGCTCGCCCCCGGGGCCCCCGGCCTGCTCGTCGTGCTCGGCCTGCTCCGCCGCCGCCGGGCAGGCTGATCGCCCGCGCGTCGGACGCGACGACGTTCACATGCAGTCCATCATGTGCTCGGCGGCTCCCTCCATCCGCGTCAGGATCGTCTCCATCGATCCCGCGTGCCGCAGCGCCTCCGACCGCGCGCCATCGAGCGCCGCCGCGCCGTCCATCGCCGTGTGGTGACGGTCCATCTCGCCGCTCATCGCGTGCATCTCGGACATCGCGACGCCGCAGGCGCACATGCCCATCGTGCCGCCGCTGCCCATGCCGCCGCTGCCCATGCCGCCGCTACCCATGCCACCGCCGCCCATGCCGCCGCTGCCGCAAGCCATCCCGCTGCCGCCCATCATCCCGCTGCCGCCCATCATCCCGCCGCCCTCCATCATCCCGCCACCGCACATCGTCGGCATCCCGGTGTCCATCCCCATCTCGTTCATCAGCGCGTGCATGGTGCCCATCATCTCGCCCATGCGTCCCTCGTGACGCCTCAGCTCGACGCGAGCGTCGGCCAGCGTGGGCGCGCCCGTCGTGGCCACCAGGTCGACGCGGGTCTCGGCGCGAACGTCGTCGATGATCGACCGCATGCCGTCGGGCTCGGGTGGTCCGCCGCCACAACCCGAGGCCAGCAGCGCGATCGTGAATGCGAGGACAGTGCTCTTCATGGATGACTCCTTGGCGGCCGGGCCGCAGAGCGACTCTCCCACTCGCTCCAGCGCGCATCCACGACGTGCACCCCGGCAGTTCGTCGCGGGACAACGCGTCGCGCGCCGGCATCGCCCCACACTCGACGACGATCCGCGCATTCGTTGCGGTCGCGCGCAAAACGAGGTGGTACGCCCGCGATCGTCAGGGCTGATGCGGATCGGTGGGGTCACCCGGATGGCCGTCGTCGTGGTCGGCCATCATGTCGCCGTGGAGCGAGTCGGGGTGGTGATAGCCGGCGTGGTCGACGTCGTGGTGGCCGTCGCAGTGGTGGCCGCTCGCCAGGATCGCCTCGGTGACCGCGTGGACATCGGCGAGATCGACGACTCCGTCGCCGGTGACGTCCGCGTGCACGCATCCGGGCGCGCCGGGATGGTGGACGCAGGTCAGGACGTGATCCAGGTCGGCGCAGTCGAGCACGCCGTTGCCATCGGTATCGATCGCGAGCGCGGTCTCGCCGACCGGGTCGTCGATGCAACCGGCGAGGACGCAGAGGGCGGCGAGCAGGGCGGAGGCGATGGTGCGCATCGTCGAGTCTCCTTGATTGGGTGCCCATGAGTGGCCGGCTCCGCCGCGCGCCTTCGGCGGAAACGGCGCAGCGGTGGCCGTGACCGCGAGAGTCACGAGATCCGGCGCCACCGCCGCCCGGTATCATGGCCCGGACCGTGCAGGTAGTGTACGGCCATGAGCGGGGACCTCGCCGGGCCGCCGAGGCGTACAACCGCCCGGCGCATCGTCATGGCGTTCGCGGTGGTGCTGGGCCTGTTCGGCCTGGCGCTCCTCGTCATTATCGTCGCGCTCGACCGGATCGGCGAGGCCGAGCAGGAGGTCGCCCGCCTCGACGGCGCTAAGCACGCCGGCCACCACGCGGCGGCGATGGCGAGGGAGCAGTACATCCACCAGGCGCACACCCTGCTCGAGTGGAACGGCTCACACCTGGCGCACTATCAGGCGGTCGCCGCGGAGGCGCGAACCGCGACCGATCACCTCCGCGCCGTGGTGGCGCCGGGCGACCCGCGCGCCGCGGAGATCGCAGACCTGGTCGCTGCCAGCGACCGCACGTTCCGCGAGGTCGTCGTGCCGGCGGTGGAGCGCAACGAGCGAGGCCGGGCCAGCGAGCTGCACCAGCTCACCGAGTCGCCCGTGCAGCGGGTGGTGGCGCTCAACGACGAGCTCAACCGCTCGCTCGAGGAGGCGAGCGAGGCGGCGCAGCAGCGGGCCGCCGGCATCCGTTCGAGCGCGATGCTGGCGGTGCTCACCTGCTTCGCGCTCGCGATCCTCGCGGCGCTCGCGGTGGGCGCGTACCTGATGCGATCGATCTCGCGGCCCGTCGCCGCGCTGCGAGCGGGCGCGCAGCGCATCGGCCGCGGCGACCTGTCGGCCCGGATCGGCCTGTCCGGCGACGACGAGCTGGCCGGCCTGGCGCGCGTCTTC
>DASZXE010000695.1:0-16625 GCA_035546475.1 Kofleriaceae bacterium | reverse complement strand
TCGACCCGTACGCGCAGCAGTGGCGCGACGCGACGGTGGCCGCGTGTCGCGCGACGCGGGTGGCCGGCACGCAGTCGGACTCGCTGCTCGACCTGCGCATGCGCTGCCTCGACCGCCGGCTGGCCGACCTGCGCGCGGGCGTCGGCGAGGTGGCGGCGGCGCGCGACGCCGACCGGCTCGAGGCGGCGCTCGAGATCGTCCTCGATCTGCCGCCGGTCGACGACTGCGCCGACGAGGAGCGGGTGCGCCGCGAGTTCGACCGGCCGGCGACCGCGCAGGCGCGCGCCACCGCCGACGCGATCGAGGATCGGCTGCAGGCGATCGAGCGCGACCGCCGCGCCGAGCGGCTGAACGGGCTCGTCGCGCGGGCGCAGGCCGAGGTCGACGCCGCGCGCCGGCTCGGTCACCCGGGCATGCTGGCGTCGGCGCTGGCGACGCTCGCGCGCGTCGAGCTGCTGAGCAGCGAGGGCGCCGGCGCGGTCGACACGCTGCGCGAGCTGACCCAGGTCGCGGCGCGCGCGCGGCGCGATCGCGACGAGGCGTTCGCGTGGACCCAGCTCGTCGAGGAGATCGGCGACCGCGGCGGCAAGCCGGAGGAGGGGCTGGCGCTGGTGCCCGTGGCGAACGCGGCGGTGCTGCACGCGGGTGACCCGGTCGACGAGCGCGTCGATCTGCTGCGCCACGAGTCGGACGTGCTGGTCGCCGGTCCGCGGACCGCCGAGGCGGCGGCGAAGCTCGACGAGGCGCGCAAGCTGCTCGTGCAGGCCGGCGCCGAGCAGCCGGGCTCGCGCTTCGCGCAGTCGCTCGCCGACCTCGTGCTCGACGACGGCACGCTGCGCGTGCGGATCGGCGACGACGACGGCGCGGTGAAGTCGCTGCAGGAGGCGGCCGCGCGCTACCGCGAGCTGCTCGGTCCCGACAGCACCAGCGAGGCGATCGCGCTCCACCAGCTCGGCGAGGCGCTGCGCGGCGCCGGCAAGCCGGCCGAGGCGCGGGCGGCGTTCGAGCAGGCGGCGCGCATCAACGGCCTGCACCCGGCGGCCGCGGGCCGGCTCGGGTCGAACCTGCTGTCGATCGCGGCGGCGTACGGCGAGGAGCACCGGTGGGACGAGGCGCGCGCGGCGTACGACCGCGCGCTGCCGCTCGTCCGCGCGGACGCCCACACCGGGCCGAACGAGCTGGCGGCCGCGCTGCTCGGGCGCGCGATCGTCGATCGCAACGCCGGGCACCCCGACCTGGCGCGCGCCGGCTACGACGAGGCGATCGCCGTCTTCGCGCGCGCGGGCGCGACCGGGACCAACCTGCCGATCGCGCGCGCCAACCGGGGCGAGCTGTCGCTGACCGAGGGCCGCTTCGAGGAGGCGGCGGCCGACGATCGCCAGGCGATCACCGAGTTCGAGCAGATGGACAGCCCGACGGCGCGGCGGCTGGCGTATCCGCTGCTCGGCCTCGGTCACGCGCTCGTCGAGCTGGGGCGGCCGGCGGAGGCGATCGCGCCGCTCGAGCGGGGGCTCGCGCTCGACCTCGCGAGCCGGCCGGTGATCCGCGCGCAGCTCCAGTCGTACCTGGCGCGGGCGCTGATCGGCGCCGGCCGCGACCGCGCGCGGGCGATGCAACTGGCGCGCGAGGGACGGGCGGTGCTCGCCGGCGCGGCGGCGCACGGCGACGAGACCGCGGCGGAGGCGCTGCGCGGCCACGACCGCTGGGCCGCGACGCACCGGTGAGCGCTCACGAGCGCGGGCGCGGGATCCGGTAGAGGCGCAGCTTGGTGACGAGCGTCGTGCGCGCGATGCCGAGGCGGCGCGCGGCGCGGGTCTGGTTGCCGGCGCAGGCCTCGAGGGCGGCGAGGACGCGCGCGCGATCGGCGCGCTGCTCGTCGTCGAGGTCGGCGGGCTCGGGGCCGGCGGCGAAGAGCGAAGCGGCGGGCGATGCGGCGGGCGATGCAGCGTCGGCGGGCACGGGCACGGGCACGGGCACGGGCACGGGCACGGG
This sequence comes from Kofleriaceae bacterium, assembly GCA_035546475.1. Classification (GTDB taxonomy): domain Bacteria; phylum Myxococcota_A; class Polyangia; order Haliangiales; family Haliangiaceae; genus UBA2376. The sequence goes on along the minus strand of DASZXE010000695.1, from coordinate 14,633 downwards.
GGCAGGCGCCGCCGCGGGCGCGCGCGCGAACGACAGGTGGCGCGCGGCGACATCGCCGCCCCGCGCCAGCAGCACCGCCCGCTCGATCACCGCGCGCAGCTCGCGCACGTTGCCGGGCCAGTCGTAGGCGCCGAGCGCCGCCAGCGCGTCGGCCCCGAGCCGCCCGCTCGCGCCGGCCCGCCCGCGCGCCTCCTCGAAGAAGCGGCCCGCGAGCGGCGCGATCAGCCCCGGCCGCTCGCGCAGCGGCGGGATGACCATCGTCACGCCGTCGAGCCGGAAGAAGAGATCGCGGCGGAAGCGGCCGGCCGCGACCTCCGCCGGCAGGTCGCGATTGGTCGCGGCGATGAACCGGACGTCGACGGTGACCGGCCGCGTGGCGCCGAGCCGCAGCACCTCGCGGTGCTCGATCGCGCGCAGCAGCTTGGCCTGGATCGCCGGCGGCAGCTCGCCGACCTCGTCGAGGAAGACGGTGCCGTGGTCGGCCGCCTCGAGCAGCCCGATGCGCTGCGCGGCCGCGCCGGTGAACGCGCCCTTCTCGTGGCCGAACAGCTCGCTCTCGAGCAGGCTCTCGCTCAGCGCGGCGCAATTGATGCGGCTCAGGGGGCCGGGCCGTCCCGACAGCTCGTGCAGCGTCTCGGCGAGCACCTCCTTGCCGACGCCGGTCTCGCCGAGGATGACGACGCTCGTGCGGGTCGCGGCGATGTCGCGCACGAGCGCCGGCACGCCGGTGCGGCTGGGATCGACGATGCGCAGCGCGTCGCGCGCCGACAGCGAGCGCTCGTCGGCGCGGGCGCCGGGCACCAGCACGAACGAGAACGGGCCGATCTGGAAGGTCGCGTGCGCGCTCAGCTCGACGGGCGCGCCGCCGCGCAGGAGCAGGCCGGCGACCTGGGTGCCGTTGGTCGAGCCGAGATCCTGCAGCGTGATCGGCGGCCCGACGCGCAGGACCGCGTGGCGCCGCGACAGCGCCTTGTGGTCCACGCGGACGTCGCAGCCGGCGGCGCGGCCGATCACCAGCTCGCGTCCGTCGAGCGCGTGGGTCGAGAAGGTGCCCTCGCCGGCGACGAGCAGCAGGCCGACGCCCGACGACGTCGCGCCGGTGGCGACCATCGGCGTGTCGTCGGTCGTGCCCGGCTCACCGGGGCGGCGCATCCGGCGAGCTTACTCGCAATCGAGCCGCGCCGACGACCTCGGCGCGCCGCGACGGCCGGTCGGATCGCGCGCACGATCTGTACGGATCGCACGGGACCGCCGTGACTCCGCGGCCCTGCGGCGTGGCGCGCTCCTTGCTCGACGGGCGCTCATGCCCGATCGACGTCACCACCTCGCCGGCGAGGGCGAGCACCACGACCTGGCGGCCGTCACGGCGGCCGTCCCCGGCAAGCGCCCCGCGACGGCGGCCCTGCAGCGGCGCGCCGCCGGCCGCGCGCGCGAGCTGTCGTGCGAGCAGAGCTACCTCGACAGCGTGCTGGCGCCCGTGCAGCGGCGCGCCGCCGGGGACGCGCCGGCGGCTGACGTCCACGCGACCGCCGCCGCCGGCATCGCCGGCCCTGCGCAGCCGCTGCCGTTCCTGGCGCGCATCCAGGACGCGTTCGGCGCCCACGACGTGCGCCACGTGCAGGCGCACCGCGACGAGGCGGCGGCCGGCGCGGCGCGGGCGATCGGCGCGACCGCGTACGCCACCGGCGATCACGTCGCGTTCGCCGGCGAGCCCGACCTGCACACCGCCGCGCACGAGGCGGCGCACGTGGTGCAGCAGCGCGCCGGCGTGCACCTGCGCGGCGGCGTCGGCGAGGCCGGCGATCCGTACGAGCGCCACGCCGACGCGGTCGCCGACGCGGTCGTGCGCGGCGAGCCGGCGGAGGCCCTGCTCGGCGAGGTCGCCGGCGCCCCTCGCGCGGCGACGGGCGGCGTGCAGCGCCTCGTGCAGCGAGACGCCGGCGGCGCCGGCCCGTCGCACGGCCCGGCTCCCGCGGCGGCGTCCGGATCGACAGAGGCCCGCGACCTGGGCGTGCGCATCGCCGCGCTCGCCGCGCGCGCGACGGCCGAGGCCACCGATGTCAACGTCGATCGCGGCTACGAGGCCACCACCGGCCGGACCGTCGCGACGCTGACCGACATCATCGGCGAGCTCGGGCGGATGGCGCCGAGCTTCGCGAAGCTGTCGCCGGAGGAGAAGCAAGCGCTGGCCGGCAAGCTCACCGGGCTCGTCCGGCAGTGCGGCGGTCTCGCGTACAACCGGCCGGCTGCCCAGGGTGTCCTCGTCATGGTGCGCACCATCGTCGAGACGATGATCGGCAAGGCCATCAAGCTCGCCCCTGCCGCCGACGACGCGCCCGAACGAGACAGCGATCCCGCCGAGGCGCTGGCGGTCGTGCGCGCCGCGCTCGGCGAGGCTGCCGACAGCGTCGCGGCAGCGAAGGCGGCCAGCAAGCAGTGGGGGCATCCGGCGGCGGGCGGCGCGGGCGACGCGGCCGTGGGCGGCGCGCTCGGCCGGCTGGCCACCGCCCGCCAGGTCCTGCGCCGCGGCCCGATCGGCAGCGAGGACCAGGACGAGAGCGAGCGCCGCGACCTCCAGCCGCTCGTGCAGCGCGTCACCGAGGACGCGCGCGTGCTCCGGAGCCGCTTCCCACACGGCCCGCAAGTGCGCGAGCTGCTCGTCCGGATCTCGGACGTTCGCGACGCCATCTATCTCGACCGCGTGATCGCCGAGGACATGCACGCGCTGGTCGCCGAACAGGTCGCCGCCGACCGCGGGCTGACCCCGGAGCAGGCCTCGCGCTTCCACGAGGCCGCGGAGCTGTGGAAGCTCGCGCTCGCCGCGCAGTTCGGCTACCAGAAGACGGCCGTCGGCGAGGTCGCCGACGAGGCCAGGCTCGAGGACAAGCCGAAGCCACCCCCGCTCTGGCTCACCCTGGTTCGCACCGCGGTGCAGATGGCGACCGGCGGCGTCGCCAAGCTGGTCATCGGCAAGGCCGCCGACGCCGTGCAGGCGTGGGCAGGGGGCGGTGAAGGCGGCGGGGGCGCCGGCGGCGGCGCCGGCGAGGAAGGACCGAGCTTCAAGGGCATGGTGGTCGCCGCGGTCGAGAAGACCGCCGAGCACCTCATCGACGTCGGCCTCGAGCACGCCGCCGAGGAGAAGGAGCTGCTCGGCGGGGCCCGCGCCACCGATCCGTCGACGGGGGCCGGCGGGGCGGCATCGACGGACGGCAAGATCGCGTTCTTCCGCGCGCAGGAACAGGCGCTCAACCGCGCCGCCGTGCAGTCGGTGAGCGAGGCGATCGTGCAGATCGCGCGCCTCGAGCAGCACCCGGCGACGCGGAAGGACCCGGAAGGCGCCATCGCCGGCCTGGCCGACCTCGCGCACCGGGCGCTGGCCAGCCAGGAGGCGATCGCCCAGCAGCAGCGCCTGCACACGCGCGCGCAGTACGCGACCTACCTCGTCGGCGAGACGACGCTCGACGACTCCCTGGAGGTGGGCATCGACTACGGCTGGGGACCGGCGCGCCTCGAGCACAGTCACGACGTGGCCGGGATGGTCTCGGTCGAGTTCACCGGCGGGGCGCCGGCGGAGCCGGTCAAGGTCACGGCCGCGCGGATGAAGGGCGTGAACCAGGCGCTGCGCGACCAGATCCCGTACATGACGCTGGCCGCCGTCAAGGTGCCGATGCGCGGCCTCGGCTGGGTGACCGTGCCCGGCGGCGGCACCCAGCTCGCGTCGGTGGTCAGCGATCAGGGCGGCCACCGCGGCGAGGGCGCGGGAGGCGACGGCGCGTACGGCGCGGTGACCCGCGGCGCCGACGACTGGCTGGTCGAGAAGGGCGGCGGCCGCGTCGAGGCCGACGACGACGCCCGCCGCGCGGCGCGAGAGCGCGCGGCCGCGAAGATCCTCGACGTCGAGATCGGCGGCAAGCCGCTCGCCGAGCAGGGGGTGGAGCAGGTGGAGGGCTGATGCGGCCAAGGCCCCGGGCGCAGCGCGGGCCGGGTTGTTCTGCGGCGCGGGCGGCGGGTTCGCGGTAAGCCAGGGTGATGACGCCCGAGGCTCCCGGCGAGGCTGCGACCGCCGGCATGATGTTCGACGACCGCTACGCGCGCGAGCTCGAGGGCGCGTACGTCGCGTGGCACGCGTCGGCCGCGCCGGCACCGAAGCTCGTCAAGCTGAACCGCGCGCTCGCCGCCGAGCTCGGCCTCGACGCCGACGCGCTCGACGGCGACCTCGGCGCGCGGATCTTCAGCGGCAACCAGGTGCCGCCGGGCGCGCGGCCGATCGCGCTCGTCTACGCCGGCCACCAGTTCGGCGGCTTCGCGCCCCGGCTCGGCGACGGCCGCGCGCTCCTGCTCGGCGAGCTCGTCGACCGGCGCGGGCGGCGCCGCGACCTCCAGCTCAAGGGCTCGGGCCCCACGCCGTTCGCCCGCGGCGGCGACGGCAAGGCGACGCTCGGGCCGGTGCTGCGCGAGTACGTCATCGCCGAGGCGATGGCGGCGCTCGGCATCCCGACGACGCGCGCGCTGGCGGCGGTCACCACCGGCGAGCAGGTGTGGCGCGAGCGGCCGCTGCCGGGCGCGGTGCTCGCGCGGGTCGCCGACAGCCACCTGCGCATCGGGACGTTCGAGTACTTCGCGTCGCGCAAGGACACGGCGATGCTGCGCAAGCTCGTCGATCACGCGATCGCGCGCCACCTGCCGGAGGCCGGCGGTGCCGGCGGCGCCGCCGGGGAGTCGGAGGCGGGGCCGGCGCGGGCGCGCGCGCTGCTCGCGTTCGTCGTCGAGCGGCAGGCCGAGCTGGTCGCCCGCTGGATGCTCGTCGGCTTCATCCACGGCGTCATGAACACCGACAACATGACGATCTCCGGCGAGACGATCGACTACGGGCCGTGCGCGTTCATGGACGCGACCGATCCGGCGACCGTCTACAGCTCGATCGATCACGGCGGCCGCTACGCGTTCGGCAACCAGCCGCGCATCGCGCAGTGGAACCTGGCGCGGCTGGCCGAGGCCCTGCTGCCGGTCATCGACGACGATCAGCCGGCTGCGATCGAGGCCGCGACCGACATCGTCCGCGGCTTCGAGGCGCGCTACCAGCGTCACTGGCGCGCCGGGCTGCGGGCGAAGCTCGGCCTCGAGCGGCCGGCCGCGGGCGGCGAGTCCGACGACGATCGGGTGCTGGTCGACGACTGGATCGGGCTGCTCGTCGAGCACGCGGTCGACTACACGCTCGGCTTCCGGGCGCTCGCCGCCGCCGCCACCGGCGACGACGCGCCGGTCGCCATCCAGTTCCCGGCGCGGACCGAGGCGTCGTGGAAGCCGTGGCTCGCGACCTGGCGACGGCGGCTGGGCGCGCGCGCGGCCGAGGCCGCGGCCTCGATGCGCCTCGTCAACCCGGCCTTCATCGCGCGCAACCACCGCGTCGAGGACGCGCTCGCCGCCGCCGTCGAGCTCGGCGACCTCCGCCCGTTCGAGACGCTGCTCGCGATCCTCGCCCGGCCGTTCGACGACCAGCCCGCGCACGCCGCGGCGATGGCGCCGCCCGCGCGCGAGGTCCAGCGCCGCCACCAGACGTTCTGCGGCACCTGACTGCGATACAACCGCGGCGTGACGCTCAAGGTCTTCCAGTACCCGAAGTGCTCGACGTGCCGCAACGCGATGAAGTGGCTCGACGCCCATGGCGTCGCCTACGAGAAGGTCGACATCGTCGAGCAGCCGCCCAGCCGCGCGCTGCTCGCGAAGGCGGCGAAGGCGGCCGGCCTCTCGCCGAAGAAGATGTTCAACACCTCCGGCGAGTCGTATCGGAGCGGTGGCTTCAAGGCGAAGCTCGACACGATGAGCGACGCCGCCGCGCTCGCCGCGCTCGCGGCCGACGGCAAGCTGATCAGGCGGCCGCTGGTCGTCGGCGACGACCTGGCGCTGGTCGGCTTCAAGCCCGACGACTGGCAGGCGAAGCTGCGCTGACCGCCGCGGGCGGGCCATGCGATGCTCGCCCCATGCGTTCGATCGCCGTGGCCCCAGCCCTGGTCCTCGCGCTCGCCGCCGCGCCGCTCGCCGGCTGCGTCGACGACATCGCGCGCCCGCGCATCACCGCGCTCGAGGTCACCGGCGAGACCGACTTCGGCGCGCTCGAGGTCGAGGTCCACCTGTTCGACGCGATCGATCACACCTTTCTCGGCTGCGCCGGCGCCGACGAGGGGCTGCGCGACGTCGACGCCGACGACGTCCTCTATGACAACCTGTCCGCCAGCTTCCGCCGGCCGGACGTCGACGACCGCGTCACCCTCGGCGACCTCGTCGGCGTCACGCTCGAGGTCCAGGTGATCGAGGACGACGCCGATCCGTGCCCGTCGCCGCCCGGGCCCGACGACGACGTCATCGGCATCGCCGACGGCGTCGACGTCCAGGCCGGCACGACGATCGCCTTCGACGACGTCGTCGCGCTGCGCATCGTCACCGACTGACAGGGTTGGCCAGAATGACGATCGCGATCGATCGCCGCGCGCGAATTCGAGCACCTGCGTCGTTGCGTCAGCGTCGAAGACGCACCTTGGCCAACCCTGTGGTGCACGTCCGGGTCTGTGGGGGTCCCGGCGAGCGCCGGGGCTACCCGACAGGTCGGCGTCGATGTCGCCGCGGCCGCGGGGGGTATAGGGTGGGTCCTTGTCGTTCGTCTGGGTGACCCACCACGTCTCCGCCACGCGCTGGCTCAAGGCGGAGCTGGCGGAGCGCGCGCCGCACCTGCGCTTCGCGTTCTCGCGGCCGGGCCTCACCACGTTCAAGGTGGAGGGCCCGCCGGCGACGCCGTCGGCCGCGATGCCGTCGTCCTTCGCGCGGGCGTGGGGCCTGTCGGTCGCGCGCGGCGGCGTCGCCGAGTCGGGCGCCGCCATCGCCGCCCAGCCACCCGGGCCGCTGCGGCTGCACGTCTTCGAGCGCGACGTCGACGTCCCCGTCGACGAGCAGCCGCCCGCGCAGCGCGGCGCCCGGGCGGCGGGCGTGGCCGCCGCCTTGCGCGGCGCGTACCCGGCGGCGTTCCTCGACGAGGTCCGCGCCCGCGTCGGTGATCTCGTCCTCGACATCATCGTCCCGCACGGCGGCCAGCCCGACGAGCCGTGGCTGATCGGCGTCCATCGCCACGACAGCAGCCACGGTCCGTGGCCCGGCGGCGTCGACTACCTCCCGGCCCCGGCGCGCTCGCCATCGCGCGCCTGGTCCAAGCTGGAGGAGGCCCTCGCGTGGGGTGACGTCGAGCCGCGCCCCGGCGAGATCGCCGTCGAGCTCGGCGCCGCGCCGGGCGGCGCCAGCCTGGTCATGCTCGATCGCGGCCTCGACGTCCACGGCGTCGATCCCGGCGCGATCGCGCCGCAGGTGCTCGCCTTCGCGGGGCCGCACGGCAACCGCTTCGTCCATCACCAGCTCCCGGCGGCCGAGGTCGACGCCCGCGACCTGCCGCGCCGCTACCAGTGGCTCTTGATGGACGTCAACCTCGCGCCGATGGTCGCGCTGCGCTACGCGGAGCGGTTCGTCGCGCTCGCCCACCACGGGCTGCGCGCCGCGGTCCTCACCCTCAAGCTCAACGACGACGCGATCGTGGCCGCGCTGCCCCGGCTGCTCGAGCGCATCCGCAAGCTCGGCGCGGCCCAGCTCCGCGTGACCCAGCTCCCGAGCCACCGCTCGGAGGTCGTCGCCATCCTGACCTGGTGAGCGCGGCCGCGGCTCGCGGTCAGGCCGTGCGCGGCGGCGCGAACGCGAGCAGCCGCGCCGCGCGCTCGGCGGAGTCGTCGGCCTTCGGGCTGGCGAGCGCGCGCTGCGCCGCCGCCAGGTCGCGCAAGGTCTCGCCGAGCGCCCGCTCGCGGCCGGCCATCCGCTCCCAGCCGGCGGCCGCCCGCTCGAGCGGGCCGATCGCGTCGGCCGCCCTGCCCTCGGCGAGCCGCAGGCGCCCGAGCAGCCCCAGGCAGCGCAGGCGGGTCGGCGTCGCCGCCAGCCGGTCGGGCTGACAGACGGCGTACGCGCGATCGAGCGTCGTCGCCGCCTCGGCGACCCGCCCGGCGGCGAGCTGCGCCTCGGCGAGGTGGAGGAGCGACACCGCGACGAAGCCGTGGGTCGCGCCGTGGGTGACGGTGTCGAGCTCGACGGCCTTCGCGAACGTGTCGCACGCCGCCGCCGCCTGGCCGCGCACGAGCTGGCACGTCCCCCAGTTGTTGAGCAGGCGCGAGCGCAACGACGCGTTCTCGCCGACGCGCTCGAGCGCGACGTCGGCGGCGGCCGCGATGCCGTCGGCCTCGTCGAGGCGGCCGAGCCCGAGGCCGACCACGAGCACGAGGAACGTCCACACGTTGGCGACCTGCCAGTCATCGCCGGCGCGCGCCGCCTCGCGCGCCGCCTCGACGAGCGTCGCCCGCGCCGTGATCGGATCGCCGGTGCGGTACTGGAGGTTGCCGCGCAGGTAGAGCGTCGCCGCCTTGAGCGGGCGGTAGCCGACCGCGTCGACGGCGGGGCCGAGCTCGATGACCAGCTTCATCGCCGCGCCCAGGTTGCCGCGGCTCTTGTACTGCCACGCGCGCTCGAGCTGCGCGCGCAGGTCGTCGACCCGCCGCGCGATCAGCAGGTCGTCGGGCGGCGGGAACGCGGCGATCATCGGATCGGTCGAGCCGCTGCCGTCGAGCGCGCTCCTCCGCTCGGCCTCGCGGTCGCGGGTCAGCTCGTCGACGATCGCGTGCATCGACGGCCAGCGATCGGCCGGCTCGACCTCGAGCGCGCGCAGGATCAGGTCGCGCAGCCAGCGCGGCGCCAGGCACCCCGCCGGGAACGGCCGCACGTCGCCGTCGATGATCGATCGCATCAGCGAGCCCATGTTGTCGCCGAGGAACGGCCGCTGGCCGGTGACCGCCTCGTACAGGCAGACGCCGAACGCGAACTGATCGGCGGCGGGGCCGACCGGCGTGCACCGCACCTGCTCGGGCGACATGTAGCGCGGGGTGCCGACCGCCGCGCCCGCCGGCGTGATGCTCTGGTCGAGCGCGAGGATGACCTCCTCGCTCACGACCGGCGCGTCGTCGCCCTCCGCCCAGCGGACGAGCCCGAAGTCGACCACGCGCACGCGGCCGTCGCGCCCGACGAGCACGTTCTCCGGCTTGAAGTCGCGGTGGACGAGCCCGGCGTCGTGGGCGGCGGCCAGCCCGCGCGCCGCCTGCGAGAAGACGTCGAGCGTCTCGCGCAGGCCGCGCGGCCCCGCCATCCACTCGCGCAGGCGCGCGCCGTCGACGAACTCCATGGTGATGAACACCTGGCCGTCGACGATGCCGACGTCGTGGATGGCGACGATGTTCGGGTGGGCGACCCGCGCGATCGCCTGCGCCTCGCGCAGGAGCCGCGTCGACCGCGCCGTCGAGCTGCCGGCGTGGACGAGCTTGATCGCCACCATCCGCCCGAGGTCGGGGTCGTGCGCCTTCAGCACGACGCCCATCGCGCCGGCGCCGATCTCCTCGACGACGACGTAGCGGGCGATCTCCTGCAGCGGCTCCGGCAGCGGCGCCGGGATCGTCGGCGGGACGCGATCGTCGGTGCTCTCGAGCTCGTGCGCCGGCACGCGCCGAGGCTACCGCGGCGGCCGCCGTCCGATCCACCCGCCGCCGGGGCGGAGGCGACCCGGCCGGGCGGTCAGTGGGGGCTGCAGCGGCGCCACCAGGCCTCGACCTGGACGCGGCGGCCGTCGGGGAGGACGCAGCGGGCGGACAGGCTGCCGTCGACGATGATCGCGCCCTCGCTGTCGGTGTCGACGTCGCGGAGGTCGAGGCGGAGGCCGGGGCAGGCGGCCGCGGTGACCACGACCGGCGGGCCGCCGGCGGGCGCCGTCAGCTCGACGGAGGCGCCGCGATCGACGTCGGCGATCGCCTTCACGATCAGGTGGTCGCCGCCGCCGAGCGACACGCCGCGGAAGCCGTCGAGCTCGCCGGTGCGGCAGCGATCGATCGCCGCGCGCCAGCCGCCGGCGCCTCCGCCGCCGCCTCCGTCGACGACCCCGCCGCCCTCGACGACGACCTCGCCGCTCACCGCCTCCCGCTTGCACGATCGCACGAGGACGAAGACGCCGATCGCCGGCAGGATCAGCCCCGCGAGCCCGAGCGTCAGCGTCCGGCCGGTGGCCATGCGTTCGGCCACGCCGTCACGCCTTCGCCACCGCCGCCGCCCACCGCGCCAGGTGGGCCTCGACCTCGGCCGCCGGCGCCGACGGCCGGAACCGCCGCTGCTCGCGCCAGGTCGCACGGATCGCGTCCTTCGACGTCCACACGCCGGCGCCGAGCCCGGCGAGGAACGCGGCGCCGAGCGCGGTCGTCTCGACCAGCTCCGGCCGGCTGATCTCGACGCCGAGCACGTCGGCCTGGAACTGCATGAGCAGGTCGTTCGCCGCCGCGCCGCCGTCGACGCGCAGCACGCGCAGCGTGCGGCCGGAGTCGCGCTCCATCGCGCGCAGGATGTCGACGTTCTGCAGCGCGATCCCCTCGAGCGTCGCGCGCGCGACGTGCGCCCGCGTGGTGCCGCGCGTCAGCCCGGTGATGAGCCCGCGCGCCTCCGGCCGCCAGTGCGGCGCGCCGAGGCCGGTGAACGCAGGCACGACCACGACGCCGCCGGAGTCGGGCACCGACGCCGCCAGCGCCTCGACCTCGGCGGCCGCGGTGAAGAAGCCGAGGCCGTCGCGCAGCCACTGCACTGCCGCGCCGGCGATGAAGGCCGAGCCCTCGAGCGCGTAGGCGAGCTCGCCGGGGATCTCCCACGCCACGGTCGTCAGGAGGCCCGACGTCGACGCGACCGGCGTGCCGCCCGTGTTCATCAGGATGAAGGCGCCGGTGCCGTAGGTGCACTTGGCGTCGCCGGGCTCGAAGCAGGCCTGGCCGAACATCGCCGACTGCTGGTCGCCGGCCATCCCCGCGATCGGGATGCCGTCGGGGAGGCCGGGCACGCCGCGGGTGTGGCCGCACACGCCGGCCGACGGCACCACCGCCGGCAGCAGCGCGCGGTCGACGCCGAGCAGCGCGCACAGCTCGTCGGACCACGCGCGGGTGTGCAGATCGAACAGCAGCGTGCGCGACGCGTTGGTGACGTCGGTCGCGTGGACGGCGCCGCCGGTCAGCTTCCACAGGAGGAAGCTGTCGATCGTGCCGAACGCGAGCGCGGCGCCGGCCGCGTCCTTGCCGAGGTGGTCGACGATCCAGCGCACCTTGGTCCCCGAGAAGTACGGATCGAGCGTGAGGCCGGTGCGCTCGCGGACGCGCGCCTCGTGGCCGCCGGCCTTGAGCTCGGCGCAGCGGTCGGCGGTGCGGCGGTCCTGCCACACGATCGCGCGGTGCACCGGGCGGCCGGTCGCGCGGTCCCAGACCACGGCCGTCTCGCGCTGGTTGGTGATGCCGATCGCCGCGATCGCGCCGGCGTCGACGCCCGCGCGGCCGATCGCCTGGCCGAGCGCCGCCGTCACCGAGGCCCAGATCTGGTCCGGCTCGTGCTCGACCCAGCCGGGCTGCGGGTAGTGCTGCGGGAACTCGCAGTAGCCGCGCCCGCGCAGGCGCAGCTCCTCGTCGAGGACGAGCACGGTGGTGCCGGTGGTGCCCTGATCGATCGCGATGACGTGGCGCATCGCCGGGCATGATGGCGCAACTGCTCGCGCGGCTCCAGCGCAGCGGCCGGCCGTCAGCGCGGCGGGCCGAGCCGACGCTCGAGGAAGGTCGCGACCTCGTCGGCGACGACGTCGCGCTCGACGTCGATCGTCACCAGGTGGAAGCTGTCCGGAAGCCGGACGACCCGCTGGTCGAGCGAGGCGACCCGCCGGCTCAGCCGCGCCGCCGAGTCGACCGGCGCCGTGTGGTCGTGCACCGCGTGGACGACGAGCAGCGGCGCGGTCACCCGCGGCAGCTCGCGGTCGACCCGCGCCATGAACCGGAGGAACTGGCCGAGCGCCCGCACCGGGATGCGGTCGTAGGCCGGGTTGGCCGCCTTCGCCGCCGGATCGCGCACGTCGGAGCCGCCGAGCTTCGGCAGCCAGCGCACGCGACCGGCGAGCGGCCAGCGGGTCACCGCCCGCGCGACCGCGCCCGACAGGCCGCCCAGCCGCAGCGGCGCGCCGAGCGACGCGACCGCCGCCACCGGCCGCCGCGTCGACAGGTGCAGGGCGAGCAGGCCGCCGAGCGACTGGCCGACCACGGCCACCCGCGCGCAGCGCGCCGCCAGCCGGTCGTAGGCGGCCTCGACCGCCTCGGCCCACATCTCCCACCGCACCGGCTCGAGGTCCTCGACCGCGGTCGCGTGGCCGGGCAGGGCGAGCCCCTCCACGGTCGGGCCCCGGCGGGCGAGCGCCTGGCCCAGGCCGCGCATCTCGTATGGCGAGCCGGTGAAGCCGTGGATGCAGAGGATGCCGCGGCGGTCGCCGGGCAGCGCGAACGGCCCGCGGTCGACCTCCACCGCAGGGGTGAGAGGCGGGCGTACGTCGACGGCCACGCCCGATGGTATCAGCCCGTTACATTGACACGGTCGATCCGATGCGCTTGGATCGACTCGCCCGCCGGGCGTCAGCATGAGCGAGTGGAAGACCCGCATCACGAAGGTCCAGGTGGTCAAGCCGAAGGGCGAGGCCGGCGAGGCCTGCCTGGTGCTCGTCTATCCGCCGGGCGCCGACATGGGGAAGAAGTTCCCGCTGACGCGCAACGAGGTCGTCCTCGGCCGCGGCAGCGATTGCGACATCCAGGTCGACCGCGACTCGGTCTCGCGCCGCCACGCGCGCGTCTTCAAGAGCCCGGCCGATCCGACCTGGATGATCGAGGACCTCGGCTCGACCAACGGCAGCTACGTCAACGACGTCCAGGTGCAGCGCTCGGTGCTGCGCGACTCCGACTTCGTGAAGATCGGCGCGGCGATCTTCAAGTTCCTCACCGGCGCCGGCGTCGAGGCGGCGTACTACGAGGAGATCTACCGGATGACCATCATCGATGGTCTCACCGGCGCCCACAACAAGCGCTCGTTCCTCGAGTTCCTCGAGCGCGAGATCGCGCGCTGCGCCCGCCACCACCGGCCGCTGTCGCTCCTGATGTTCGACATCGACCACTTCAAGTCGATCAACGACACGCACGGCCACCTGACCGGTGACTACGTGCTGAAGGAGATGTCGAAGCGGCTGCTCGGCCGCATCCGGCGCGAGGAGCTGCTCGCCCGCTACGGCGGCGAGGAGTTCGCCTGCGTGCTGCCCGAGACCGACCACACCGGCGCGATGGCGTTCGCCGAGCAGATCCGCCGCCTGGTCGGCGAGGAGACGTTCGAGTACGAGGGCGATCGCTTCCCGGTGACGGTGTCGGTCGGCGTCGCGACGGTCGAGGGCGAGGACATCGACGCGAACACGTTCATCAAGATGGCCGACGACAACCTCTACCGGGCCAAGCGCGAGGGTCGGAACCGGGTCGTGGGATGAAGGCGGCGGGGGCGGGGGCCCTGGCGCGCGGCGCGGTGGCCGCCGCGACTGCGCTGCTCGCCGGCGGCTGCCTGCCGTCGCCGGAGCACCACTGCGACGAGTCGGCGGCGATGGCGTGCGGCGCGAGCGGCGCGTGCGTCGACGGCTACTGCGCGTTCGCCGATAGCGCGTGCCCGAGCGGCCTGCGCTACGGCGACGGTGCCGGTGCGCGCTCGGGCGCGTGCGCCGGCGGCAGCGGGCCGGTCGACGCGGCCGTCGACGCGCCGGCCGACCACGGCTTCGGCCTCGGCCTCGACGGCCCGGCGCTGGTGACCGCGCCGATCGAGCGATCGTTCAACACCTGCGCGCCGGTCGTCGCGGGGCCGGCGGGGCGCGTCGTCGACTACGACCGCGGCGCGATGGTGGTGGCGACCTTGCCCGGCGTCGGCGACTTCGAGCCGGGCCGGCTCGTGATCGTCTGGCAGACGTCGTCGGCGGCGAACGGCGCCATCACCGTCGGCGATCAGGCGCCGAGCACGACCGCGCTCGTCGGGCGCTGGCAGGTGTCGCGGGTGGTCGCCGCCGAGCGCGGGCGGCTGACGCTCGCCGACGACCTCGCCTTCGCGCCGGCGGCGGGCGCGCAGGTCTGCCGCGTGCCGGAGCTCACGACCGTCGACATCCGGTCGGCGATGGTCGACGGCGTCCTGCAGCCGATCGACGTTCGCCCGGCGCCGTGGAACGGCGCGGCGGGCGGCCTCGTCGCCTTCTACGCGTCGGACACCGTGACGATCAGCGGCGCGGGGACGTCGATCAGCGCGTCGAGCCACGGCTTCCGCGGCGGCGCCGGTACGACCACCGCCGGCGCCACGGCCGACTGCCAGGAGCTGAGCGGCCCGACGGCGAACGGCGGCGGCGCGCACCGCGGCGAGGGGCCGTTCAGCGACTACTACGCCGCCGGCGACGGCGCGCCGGAGGCTTTCGGGCGCGGCAACGCGGCGAGCGGCGGTGGCGGCGGCGATTGCCTCGACGCCGGCGGCGGCGGCGGCGCGGGTGGCGTCGCCGGCGGCGAGGGAGGCTACCAGGCGACCGCCGCGCACACCGGCAGCGGGCTCGGCGGCGCGCCGATCGTCGCCGATCCGCGCACGCAGCTCCTGATGGGCGGTGGCGGCGGCGGCGGCGAGGGCAACGACGGCCAGGCCGGCGCCGGCGGACCCGG
>DASZXE010000694.1:0-1565 GCA_035546475.1 Kofleriaceae bacterium | reverse complement strand
CGCCAGCGGCGAGCTCGCCGCTCACGCCGCGCACCGGCCCACGACCTACCGCAGCCTCGGCTACGGCGTGAGTCCGCCGTTCGGCGCCTCGGTCGCCGCCGGACTCGATGTGATCCATGCTCCAGGCCTTTACGGCCGACTGCCCGCTGCCCAACTGGAGATGCACATGACGACCTGGTTCTGGACTGCCGGAGGCCTCGCGCTCGCCGGAACGCTCTTGACCTTCCTGTCGCTCGCCGGCCGGCGCCGTGGCCGTGGCCGCGGCCAGGTGGCGCTCGCCGCCGCGCTCGCGCTGGTGGTCGGCGTCGCCGGCTGCAACAAGAAGAAGGACACCGACAAGGCGCCCAGCAAGACGCCGACGCCGACCCCGACCCCGCCGACGCCGGCCCCGCCGACGCCGACGCCCACCCCGACGTCGACCCAGACCAGCAAGAACCCGAGCACCGCCGACATCGACGCCGCGATCAACCGCGGCATCGACGCGCTGGTGAAGGCCCGCACGCCCGACGGCCACATCGGCGGCCACCCGGGCGTGACCGCGATGGCGGCGATGGCGATGGCCGCCGCCGGCGTCGGCAAGGACGACCCCCGCCTCCAGCCGAGCCTGGCGGTGCTGTCGACCCTCGCGAAGCCGGACGGCTCGATCTACGACAAGGAGTACCCGGTCTACGTGACCGCGATGTCGGCGCTCGCCTTCGAGGGCACCGGCGCCTACCCGGAGCTGGTCGCCAAGGCGCAGCGCTGGCTCGCCGACAAGCAGTACGACGAGAAGAACAAGGTCGATCCGAAGGATCCCAACTACGGCGGCATCGGCTACGGGACGGACGTCAAGGAGGCGCACGCCGACCTGTCGAACCTCGAGTACGCGCTCGACGCGATCAAGGACTCGCAGCTCGCCGACAAGGCCGAGGTGATGAAGCGCGCGCAGAAGTTCATCGAGCGCGTGCAGAACCGCACCGAGTCGAACGACCAGAAGTGGGCGGCCAACGACGGCGGCTTCATCTACGAGCCGGGCGAGTCGAAGGCCGGCGGCACCGCGTCGTTCGGCAGCATGACGTACGCGGGCATCGCGTCGTTCCTCTACACGGGCGCCGACGCCAAGGACCCGCGCGTGCAGGCGGCGATGGACTGGGTCAGCAAGCACTACACCGTCGACGAGAACCCCGGCCTCGGCCAGCAGGGCTTCTACTTCCACGCGCACATGATGGCGCGCGCGCTCGGCCTCATGGGCGTGAAGCAGGTGACCGATGGCGAGGGCCACACGCACGACTGGGCGGTCGAGCTGGCGGCGAAGCTGCTCTCGCTGCAGAAGCCGGACGGCACGTGGGTCAACCCCGACGGCACCTACTGGGAGAGCAACCCGGTGATGGCGACGTCGCGCGCGGTGCTGGCGCTCGCCCACGCGCGCAACGCGATGAAGTGATCGTGGCCGCACGCGCGCGGCGCGCCGCGGGTGTGGTGGCGCTGGTGGCGGCGATGGCCGCGGCCGCGGCGGTCGCGCCGGCCGCGCAGGCCGCGCCGATCGAGGTGCGGGTCGCCCGCGGGCTCGACGGCGTGGTCCCGGC
>DASZXE010000693.1:0-13758 GCA_035546475.1 Kofleriaceae bacterium | reverse complement strand
CGCTCGATCGAGCAGCACCGTGGACGGCGCGCCCGTACACTGCGGCCCGGCGGCCCGGGCGCTCGTTCGCGCCAGCCGCACCGTGGACGGCGAGCCCGTGCACGGCGGCCCGGCGCCCGGGCGCCCGGGCGCCCGATCGAGCAGCACCCTGGACGGCGCGCCCGTGCACTGCGGCCCGGCGGCGCGGGCGCTCGAACGATCGAGCAGGACCGTGGAGGCCCGGCCCGATCTCCACACGGACCTATCCGGCCCGATCCCCCGGCCCGACCCCCGGTCGGAGAGCTTCAGCGCCGCCGGCGGCGGCGGGCGGGCCGCGGGGCGACCGCGGCGGCCTCGAGCTCCTCGAGGTGCTCGAGCATCTGGATCATCGTGTTGCGGGTGGGCGTGTGGGGCTCGTTCGTGATCGCCCGGCCCATGCTGATGCGGAGCTCGGCGCGCAGCTCCGACTCGATCAGACGGTAGGTGCGGAGGGCCTCCTCCGCGTCGTAGTGGTGGAGGTCGGCCTCACAGCCGGTCGCCGCGATCCAGACGGCGGCCAGTGCCGCAGCGCGGCGGCCGGGGGAGGCGCCGGCGAAGTCCTTGACGGTGGTCCGGAGACGCTGCCTCACGACCGTGATCGGGGGCAGGGCTACCAGGCCATCGTTGTCATCCTCGGGGCGTCGCAGGAGCGGACGGGTCATCTGGTTTGGTCTCTTTCGAAAGGAGCAGGCATTGGACCGCGTCGTAAGCCCGCAAAATGGCTTGTCGGCGGAGGAGCCGCACCTTGCACCACCTGCCGCCGAATTGCCACGACTAAATTGCGGAAAATCGTCGGACAGATAGGCGCATCGAGTGCGATTCGCCACGAACTTCGGTGGCATCCAACTATCCAGAATCCATGGGGTCGCAGGCGGGAGTGCCGCGCTCGTCCGGATCGATCCCTGAACCGTCATCGCCCCGCGGTACGAGGAGGATCGACGGGAGCGGTCAGCAGCGGTCAGCGGATCGCAGGGAAGGTCTCGCCGCGTGCGCTGCCGCTCACCGACGACGTCGGCTCGACCGCGCCGCCGCTCGCGGCGCGTGCGGCGGGTGCGACCTCGACGCGCCGGGCCAGGAACTCCGTCACCGCGTTCCCGACGAGCTCCGGCCGTTCGATCGGCGCCGTGTGCGAACCGTCCTCGATCTCGACGAGCGTCGCGCCCGGGATCGCCTCGGTCATCTCGCGGCTGCGCGCCGGCGGCGTGAAGCCGTCGCGCGCGCCCGCGACGACCAGCACCGGGACGTCGATCTCCGCGAGCCACTCGTCGGCGCTGTGCGCGCCCGCGGCCGCCAGCATCGACAGGAAGACGCGCACGTCCATGCGCGCCATCGCCTCGAGGTACGGCATGAACGCGTCCGGATCGACGAGCGCGCGGTTGATCTCGACGCGCCCCGCGATCGCCATCGCGAGCCTGGTCGGCAAGATCGCGCGCGTCAGCCCGTTGATCATCCGCGGCGCCCGCACGAGCACGCGCTCGACGGCGGGCAGCACGTCCTCGAGGGTCCGCGCGCCGCGGAACGTGCGCAGCGGATGCGACGGCGCCCCGCAGACGAGCACGAGCCCGGCGACGCGCGCGCGATGACGTCGCCACGTCTCGAGCGCGACCTGCACGCCCATCGAGTGACCGCACATCACCGCCCGCTCGACGCCCGCGTCGTCCAGCACGGCCGCGAGATCGTCCGCCAGATCGGGGATCGTCACGCGCGAGGGATCGCGCGGCGCCTGCGACCGTCCGTGGCCGCGGTAGTGGCCGTGCACCACGCGGCGCGGCGCCAGGGCCGCGCGCAGGTAGCGCCACACGAACCCGTCGCAGCCGATCCCGTCGCACAGCGCCACCGGTGTGGCGGGCGCCGCAGGAGCACCGGACCCGGTGCCCGCATCCGGGCACGAGTCCTCGTAGAACAGCCGTGTCTGATCGGAGGGCGCGACGGCGAATCGCCATCGGCCCGGGTCCGCCGTCGCTGTCAGGGAGCGTTCTCCTTCGGATCGTCCTCGCCCGGGAACTCGTTGACCGACGGGTACTTCATGATCTCCTTGCGGGCGATCTTCCAGGCCTTCTGGACGATCCAGGACAGCGAGCGGTCCTGACGCGCCGCTTCGTCCTGGATCTCCTTGAGCATGTCCTCGGGGAAGTAGAGCGATTGCTTGCGCTTGTCGGAGCCGGCCATCGTGGCGAGATTGTCGAGGCCCGAGCCTACAAGTGTCAAGGCGTCGACCGATGTCGGTGTGGTCGCCGCGGGGTTGCGAGGCGCCGCGATCGTCACTATGGTAGCCGGCCTTGTTTGGCGGCCCCCCTTGGGCCGGCCAGGCAGCGTATCGTACGTACCACCCAGCAGAGGGGTGACCGTGTCCACACCCGCCATCGCACCCGCCAAGGCCCTGACCAAGAAGGAGCTCTCCAAGTTCAAGGAGCTCCTGGAAGAGAAGCGCCGCGGCGTGCTCGATCGGGCTCGCAAGACCCTGACCGAGGACATGACGCTCGATCCGAGCGACCTGCCCGACGAGATGGATCTGGCGTCGGCCGAGTACAACCAGTCGTTCGAGTTCCGCCTGCGCGGCCGCGACAAGAGCCTGCTGTCGAAGCTCGACCTCGCGCTCAAGAAGATCGACGACGGCACGTTCGGCCTGTGCGAGTCGTGCGACGAGCCGATCGGCAAGAAGCGGCTCGAGGCGCGGCCGGAGACCGGCCTCTGCATCCGCTGCAAGGAAGATCAGGAGCGCGACGAGCGCACGTTCGGCTGAGGTGACGTGGCGGCGGCGGCGGGCCGCGCTGCGCGATCGCTGCGCGGCCGGTGTGCACCGCGGTGCAAGGGCTTCACGCGGCGCGGCACCGCAGGGGCGCGCACGGACGGCGTGTTAGCTTCGACGGCGTGGCGGATCCAGATGCTCCGGTCACCCCGAGCGGCGGTCCCGACGGGACGGCGGCTCCGGGGCCCGACGATCGGGAGGGCGACGGCGACAAGCCCGGCGAGGCCAGCCGGCGACGATTCCTGAAGGTGGCGACCGGCTGCCTCGGCGGCGGCCTCGGCGTCGCCCTGCTGGTGCCCGCGGGCCGGCTCGCGCTCGGCGTCGCCGGCCGCAAGACGGTGACGTCGGCGAGCGATCCGATCGACGCGATCGCCGCCGAGCAGGTCGGCACGACGCCGGTCGCGGTGACGTTGCGCGCCGCGGAGGTGCACGACGCGTGGTCGGTGACGCGCGACGTCCCGCTCGGCGTCGCGTTCGTCCGCAAGGACGAGGGCGGCGCGATCCGCGCGCTGTCGGCGGTGTGCCCGCACCTCGGCTGCACGATCGGCTACGACGGCGCGAGCGGGAAGTACGCCTGCCCGTGCCACGACAGCTTCTTCGCCGCCGACGGCGCGCGGTTGACCGGCCCGTCGAAGCGCGGCCTCGACGAGCTGCCGGTCACCGTCGAGAACGGCCGGGTGAAGATCCAGTGGATCCGGTACCGCCTCGGCTCGAGCGACAAGGTCCCCGCGTGAGCGTCAAGGGCTGGGTGGAGGAGCGCCTCGGCTTGCCGGTGGCGCGCTACCAGGCGCCGGTGCCGGGCGGACCGTCGGCCTTGCGCACGCTCGGGCCGGTGCTGGCGTTCCTGTTCGTCGTCGAGCTGGTGACCGGCATCGTCATCGCCATGTACTACAGCCCGTCGACGACCGACGCGTGGGCCTCGGTCGCGTACCTCGAGGACCAGGTGCGGATGGGCTCGTTCGTGCGCGGCCTGCACCGCTGGGGCATGGGCGCGATCGTGCTCGTGCTCGGCATGCACCTGATCGCGACCGCGGTGAACGGCGCCTACCGGCGGCCGCGCGAGGTGACGTGGTGGCTGGGCGTCGCGCTGTTCCTCGTCGTGCTCGCCTACTCGGTGAGCGGCTTCATCCTGCGCTGGGACCAGTACGGCTACTGGGCGACGAAGGTCGAGCTGGCGTACGTGACCGAGGGGCCGGGGCCGGGCCACAAGGTCGTCGACGCGCTGCAGGGCGGCAACGAGTTCGGCAACCTGACCTTGACCCGCTTCTACGCGCTGCACGTGCTGCTGTTGCCGGTGGTGACGTTCCTGCTGGTGTGGGCGCACCGCGCGCTCGTGCGCCGGCACGGGCCGCGCGCGGACGCGGGCGCGCGCGCGTACGGACGGCCGTGGCCGGATCAGGCGATCCGCAACGTGATCGCGATGGTCGTGGTGCTGGCGGCGCTGGTCGCGTGGAGCGCGCACCGCGGCGGCGCGGGGCTCGAGGCGCCGGCCGACTCGACGTCGGCGTTCGACGCGCGGCCGCAGTGGTACTTCCGCCCGATGTTCGAGCTGCAGAAGTACGTGCCGGCGTCGATGAAGCTGGTGGTCGCGCTCGGGCTGCCGCTGCTCGTCGTCGGCGGGCTGGTGGTGCTGCCGCTCCTCGATCGCAAGCCGGTGCGGAGCCGGCTGGCGCGCAACGGCGTCATCGCGGGGCTGGCCTGCTTCGGGCTCGTGCTCGGCTGGTCGATCGTGTCGTCGTACCGCGCGGACAACCGCGACGCGGGGCTGCGCCAGCGGCACGCGGCGTCGCAGAAGCTGGCGCGGCGCGCGCGGCGGCTGGCGGTCGCCAACGGCGTGCCGTCGCCGGGCGGCGTGGCGGTCTACACGACGGCGCCGTTCTACCGGGCGCGCACGGCGTGGGCGAAGGCGTGCGCGGCGTGCCACGAGGGCGACGACCACAAGGGGCCGCTGATCGGCGCCGGCTACGACGACCGCGCCTGGATCCGCGGCGTGCTCGACGACGCGTCGCACGACGCGTACTTCGGCAAGACGAAGATGGTGAAGGCGGAGGACGCGATGCCGAAGACGAAGCCGGCGAAGCCGGAGGACCTCGACGCGCTGGTCGAGATGATCTACGCGGAGACGGGCGCGAAGGACGCCGACCCGGCGAAGGCGAAGCGGGGGCAGGAGGTGTTCGACTCCGACGACGACGACGGCGACGGCGAGGACGACGACGGGACCTGCACGAGCTGCCACGAGCGGACCGGCGTGGAGGGCTCGAGCGGGCCGAACCTGGCCGGGCGCGGGAGCCCGGCGTACCTGGCGGCGTTCATCCGCAACCCGGCGGAGGCGCGGTTCTTCGGCGTGCGTGACGAGATGAAGGCGTTCGGCAAGGACAAGCTCTCGGACGAGGACCTGGCGGCGCTGGTCGACTACCTGGTCTGGCTGCGCACGGCGACGCCCGCGGACGTGGCGGCGCTGGACGAGTAGGCGGCGCCGCTCGGCGGGGCGGCAGCGGAGACGGCGCGGGGCTCCCGTTGCCTCGGCGCGGCGCGCGGGGCGGGCGACGGCGAGGGACGGCGGCTCGCCGGGTTGCGTACAGCGGCGCGGTGGGTCGGCGAGAGGAAGGCGTGGCCGGGTGCGAACGGCTCGGTGGGTGAGAGGAGGGCGTACAGGCGGCGGCGGGTTGAAAGCGATATTCGATTCCGGCGGCGCGCGTGCAAGATGGCGTGGAGTTTCGGGGTTCCGGCGGGGCGGCCGGCGGGGGAAGGAACGGGGCGGGCGCGACGTATTCTGGGGTGACCATGTGCGGCGCGAGAGCCCATCAATCCCGGACGGTTATGGCCGAGGGTCTGGGTATGGCGCGCGGCACGGGCAGGACAGATGCGACCACGTGTCCCTTGCCAGAGTTGGTGTTGAAAGTTAGTTTCAATTCTGGAGCTGCACCGTGATCGTCTGCCTCTGCCATGGCGTTCGGGACCGCGAGATCGACGAGCTGATCGATCGCGGCGCGGCGACGGTCGACGAGATCGGCGAGAGGTGCGGCGCGGGCACCGGCTGCGGCGCGTGCCTCGAGGACCTCGAGTCGAAGCTCGCGGCCAGCGTGACCTGCCCGGGTCGCGGCGGCAGCCACGGCCACGACGGCGCGGGCGCGTGCTCGCGAGCGCCGATCTCGCTGCGCGGCCGCGCGAAGCCGGACCGCGCGGCCTGATCCGCCGCCGCGGCGACGAGGCTGTCGCCGACGGCGCCGGAGGGGTGGGGCGGCGTGCGGCGGCCAGCAGCACGACGGCGGCGCGCCTCGTCGGCCGATCGTCACATCCGACCGACGCGCGCCGGTGCGGCCTCGGGGGACGTCAGGCGTGGAGCTGTTGCGCGAGGTAGGCGGTCTCGCCGAGCTGCTTGATGAGCTCGAGCTGCGTCTCGAGCCAGTCGGTGTGCTCCTCCTCGCCCACCAGGATCCGCTCGAGGAGCTCCTCGGTACCGTTGTCGCCGAGCTCGCGCGCGCGCGTGATCCACCCGTTGAGCTGCCCGATCGCCGCGTACTCGAGCGCGACGTCCGACTCGAGCTGCTCCTTCACCGTCTCGCCGACGTGCAGCTTGTTGAGCTTCTGCAGGTTCGGGATGCCCTGGAGGAAGAGGATGCGCGAGATGACCTCGTCCGCGTGCTTCATCTCGTCGATCGACTCGGCACGCACCTTGTGAGCCAGCCGCAGATAGCCCCAGTTCGCGCACATCTTCGCGTGGATGAAGTACTGGTTGATCGCCGTCAGCTCGTTCGTCAGCAGATCGTTCAGGATCCCGAGGATCTCGGCGTTGCCCTTCATGGGCCGACGGTATCAGGACCGCGGCGCTCAGAGTCGATAGGACACGTAGAACTGACCCTGTGCCGCGATCTCGGGGCTGACCGGCAGCTCGCCGCCGGCCCCGCTCGCCATCGCCGCGGCGCGCTCGACCGTCTCCGCGTCGTGATCGAAGTGGCCCATGACGTCGGTGCGGAGCATCGCGCCGAGCGAGGTGCGCGCGCCGAGGTGCACCTCGCCGCCGACGCCGACGAAGCCGAGCGGCAGCGCCCGCTGGTCGCGCGCGACCGAGCCGTCGGGCATCGCCATCGACACCCGGGTCAGCTCGAGGCCGGCGCCGAGCTGCGCGTAGCCGGTCACGTGACGGGTGCGGACGAGGTCGGCGCCGATCGCGGCCGAGAACAGGCCGGACATGCGGTCCATGCCCGCGTCGTCCTCGTCGGTCGCCATCGGGAAGCTCTCGGAGAAGTAGAGGTCGGCGGCGGCCTCGGTGAAGAAGCGGCCGAGCGGGCGGCGCGCGAAGACGCCGACGCCGTTCATGCGGCAGTCGTCCCACGCGACGTGGCCGTGGGCGTCGACGTCGCCGGGGCGGCGGAAGCCGTAGCCGCCGACCCGCGCGCCGACGGTGAGCGCCGGGGCGGCGCCGCCGGGCGCCGGGGACACGCCGTCGGGATCGGCGACGGCGGCGGCGGGCAGGGCCGCGAGGGCGAGGCCGAGGCCGAGGCCGAGAGCGAGGACGCGGGCGAGGGAGCGGTGCGGCGCGGTGGGCGGCATGGGCCGAGGCTCAGCAACCGCGGTGCCGCGCGGGTCGTGACAGGCCGTTCACGCCGCCATGAACCGGCGACGGCGGCCGGCGCTCGCCGGGCGCGTGACGGTGGCGGATCCGTCGACGGCGCTGCCGGATCCGGCCACGGTGTCGGCGAACGCCGCACGAGCACGGTTGCGCGGCCCGCGCGGCCCGCGCCGGCGCGCGATTGTCAGAGTGGCACGCGGCCGCCGGCCCGCGAGGCGACCTGTCGCGCCGCCGGTCCGGCCGCGCCGCCGCGCCCGCGCAACCGCCGAGCATCACGACGGCCTCCTTCGCGCGCGCGGCTGGCACCGGGCTTGATGTCGAGACGTCCATGATGATCTACCGGACCCTCGTCGTCGGCCTGCTCGGCGCGATCGTGCTGTTCCTCGCCCAGGAGACGACGATGCTCGGGCGCCTCGACCGCGGCCGTGTCGGTCGCGCGGGCCCGAGGCCCGCCCTGGTCGACCACCGCGCGCCGCCGTTCGCGCTCGCCGCCGCGCTCCGGCCCGCCGAGCCCGCGGTCGACGACCCGCCGATCCTCGTCCACGCCTCGCGCGCCGCCGGCGTCGATCCGCTCGCCATCCTCGGCCTCGACGCCGCGCACCGCCCGATCGCGATCGACGATCGCGCGATCGAAGGCGCGTGGCCCGACGCGATCCGCGCCCGCTGGGACGGCGCGCGCGCGGGCAGCTACTTCGAGCTGCGCGTCGTCGACGCCGAGGGGCAGCATCGCATGCTCGTGCTGGTCACGATCTGAGGCCTCTCCGCTCTACAGGGCGGTGAATGGTTCCGACGAGGCCGCCATCGGGGCAGCCGCTGATCGGGGCGTTCCGGAGGTTCTCATGTCCGCCCTGAAGACTCGTCTCTCCTCGCGCAGCCGCGCCCTGCCCACCGTCGGGCTCGCCGCCGCGCTCGCGCTCGCGCTGGCCGCGTTCGCGCCGCACAGCGCCCACGCGCAGATCGAACCGGTCCGCATCTCGTCGGCGTCGGTCGGCGTCGCCAGCGGCCAGTACGTGCGCCTGAACGCGCACTTCGTCACCGCGATCGACAGCCGCGGCTTCCCGCCCGGCCCGTGCCGCGTCACGCTCCGCCTCCTCGACGAGCGCGGCGGCGTGATCAACGAGCAGGTCGTCTCGCTCGCGCCCGGCCGCGCGGCGCTGCTCGACTACCGCCCCGAGCTGCGGCTCGGCGATCACCGCACGGTGCGCGCGCAGGTGATCGGCGAGCGCGACGCCAACGGCTTCGCGCCGAACATCATCCCGTCGCTCGAGGTGATCGACGTCGCGACCGGCAAGACCGGCATCGTCTCGCCCGGCACCATCCGCGGCTTCAACCCGCAGCCGGATCCGCCCGGCGACGACGGCTCGACCCACGGCTTCAACCCGCAGCCGGAGCCTCCGGGCGACTTCGGCCTGTTCGGCATCGCCGACAGCCAGGTCGCGCGGCTGACCGCGAGCTACGTCGGCGTCACGTCGGACAGCGGCCTGCCGCCCGGCCCGTGCGACGTCGCGCTCACGTTCTGGAACGGCGACGGCTCGGTGGTGGCGACCCGGCGGGTCACGCTGCAGCCCGGCGCGTCGATCTCGCTCGACGTCCCGGCCGGCTCGCTGCCCGCCGGCGTTCGCCGCCGCATGTGGACGAGCGTGACCACCGATGGCCACGAGCAGGGCTTCCTCGCCGGCTCGGTCGACATCTTCGATCAGACGACCGGCAAGTCGAGCGCGCTGCTCGCGGGCAGCTTCACCGAGTACATCGGCCTCGAGTGAGGCCGGCGGATGACTACCAGCGATTGGCGGTGAGGCCGTAGAGCTGGCAGGGGTGCTGGAAGGCGACGTGATCGCCGAGGTCCTGCGGCTCGCCGGCCTCGTCGTCGAGCGCGCCGCCGCCCCACTGCATCTCGCTGTCGGTGAACGCCAGCATGACGCACATCTCCTGGTCGCCGTTGCCCCAGTAGACGTCCTGATCGCGCGGGTTGTCGAAGCGGCAGGTGAAGCGGAGGCCGGTGTGGCCGCTCATCGAGAACGGCGGGGCGAGGCGCTGGCCGAGCGGCTCGCCGATCGTGCCCTCGGTCGACACCACCGTCGTGTCGCCGCCGGCGCCGGTGGCGACGAGGTCGATGCCGCGGCCGAGCGTGTGGTAGTGCGGCAGCACCCAGTAGATGTGGAAGTCGGGCGGGCGGCCGAGCTGCTGCTGGTGGATCCGATCGAAGTCGCAGTCGACGGTGAAGCTCGACCGGCGGCCGGCGGGGAGGTCGAGGGCCTGGTCGGTGAACGACAGGCCGGCGAGCTGCACCTGGAGCTGGTCCTCGGGGATCGTGTGCACGGTCAGGTCGAGCGAGGTGTCGACCGCCTCGTCGCTGGCGTTCAGCAGGTGGACGCCGGCGACGATCTTCGCGTGCGGCGGGATCGGGATGGCGACCCCGGGCGGGAACGCCTGGCTCTCGTCGGTGGCCTGGGTCGATTGCGCGAACAGGACGCCGCCGACCGCGGCGGCCAGCGGCTCGTCGAAGCCGCGCTCGCTGCACGGCCAGGTGCCGTCGGGGCCCGCGTAGTGGTCCTCGGGCACCCAGAACCAGTTCGAGTGGTGGAAGCCGGGGCCGGTCGTGAGGGTGATCTCGTTCGCGAACATCGGCAGCTCGTTGTGGAGCGTCACGCTCACGCACTGCGCGGCGTGCTCCTCGCCCGACGCGAGCGTGTAGGGGCCGAAGTGGTAGACGTGCAAGCCGGCGGTGTCGGCGGGCGGCGCGTCGTCGCCGGCGGCGCCGAGGTTGTCGCCGCAGGCCGCGAGCGTCGCGAGCGCCGCGAACGCGAGCGGGGTCGAGGAGGCGAGTCCGCGGACGAGCCGGGCGGCGCGCATGTGGCGGCGAGGATGGCCCAGCGCCGCGCCGCCGTCACCTGCAATCGCGCGCCGGGCCGCCGCGGTGATTTGACACCCGGGGCGGCGCGGGCGATGACCCGGCCATGCTGAGCATCGATCTGCGCGGGAAGCGAGCGCTCGTGTGCGGCGTCGCCGACGACGGCGGCTTCGGCTGGGCGATCGCGAAGGCGCTCGCCGAGGGCGGCGCGTCCGTCTGCCTGGGCACCTGGCCGCCGGCGCTGGGCATCTTCCAGACCATGCTGTCGCGCGGGAAGCTCGACGCCTCGATGGTGCTCGCCTCCGGCGAGAAGCTGGCGTTCGAGAAGATCTACGCGCTCGACGCCGACTACGATCGCCTCGAGGACGTCCCGGCCGAGGTGCGCGAGTCGCGGCGCTACCGCGACCACGGCGACTTCACGATCCAGGGGCTGGCGGCCGCCCTGCGGCGCGACCTCGGCGACGGCGAGGTGCTCGACGTCGTCGTGCACAGCCTCGCCAACGGGCCGGAGGTGAAGAAGCCGCTGCTCGAGACGAGCCGCAAGGGCTACCTGGCCGCGGTCGGCGTGTCGGCGTACTCGCTCACGTCGATGGTGCAGGCGTTCGGGCCGCTCGTGCGGCGCGGCGGCGCGTTCCTGTCGCTGTCGTACCTGGCGGCGGAGCGGGCGGTGCCCGGCTACGGCGGCGGCATGTCGTCGGCGAAGGCGGCGCTCGAGAGCGACACGCGCACGCTCGCGTACGAGGCGGGCCGGCGGTGGGGCCACCGGGTCAACTGCATCTCGGCGGGGCCGTTCGCGTCGCGCGCGGCGTCGGCGATCGGCTTCATCGATCAGATGGTCGACTACGCGAGCCGCAACGCGCCGCTGACCGAGCCGATCACCGCGGCCGAGGTCGGCGCGGCGGCGGCGTTCCTCTGCTCGCCGCTGGCGTCGGGGATCACCGGCACGACCGTGTACGTCGACAAGGGCTACGCGGCGATGGGGATCGCGGTCGATCGCGAGGGCCCGCAGTAGCGCGCGGGCCTACATCAGCCACCAGAGGGCGACCGGGAGCTGCCAGCAGGCGCCGGCGACCGCGAGCAGGCGCTCGACCGTGCCGGCGTCGGGGGCGGCGCTGCGCAGGCGCTCGAGGGCGTCGCGGCGGATGTCGATGCGGCGGGTCTGCATCGTCGAGGCGGCGTCCTGGAGGCCGCGGGTGGCGAGGCCGCCGACCAGGTCGATCGCCGTCCTCGGCACGACGGCGAGGACCGACCACGCCGGCACCGCCGCGAGCGCGAGCGTCCACGCGGGCGCGTGCGGCCGGCGGCAGAGGAGCGCGAACAGGAGCGGCGACCAGCAGAGCGAGAGCACCGGCGCGAGCAGCGACGCGCCGGAGACGAGCCTGCGGCTGGGGCGCAGGAGGCGGAGCGCGGCGCCGAGCACGCCGGCGACGGTGACGGCCGCGAGCGCGCTGGCGACGCGGTGGGCGCCGGGCGACAGCGGCGGGCCGGGATCGAGCAGCGCGGGGTGGGGCGTCGCGGCGAGCCAGGTGCCGAGCGCGAACGCCGCGATCGTCGCGGTCAGGCGCAGGCCGTAGGTGGCGAGCGCGCGGCGGAGGTGGTTCCTCGCCGAGCGGACCTGCGCGGGATCGTCGAGGTGGGGGCGGAGGCGGACGCGCGCGTCGGCGGTGGCCAGCGCCTCGTCGACGACGACGAGCGCCTCGAGCACCATCGCGGCGGCGAGGAGGAGGACGGCGGGGATGGCGAACGTGCGCACGCCGGCGACCCACCCGCCGAGCAGCAGGCCGGCGCCCGCCGCGAAGACGTCGTCGCCGTGGGCGCGCGCCGCGTGGGTGACCCGCGACAGCAGCGGACGCTCGAGGTGGACGATCGCGTGGCCGAGCTCGTGGGCGGCGGTCGCGTGCGAGCGCGCCGCGTGATCGCCGAGCACGTGCTCGCCGAGGACGATCGTGACGGAGTGGTGGTGGTAGAAGCTCTGGTGGTTCTCGTCGCGGGCGAGCGCGGCGACGGTGATGCCGACCTTGCCGGTGCGCGCGACCTCGGCGCGCAGCCACTCGGAGGCGGTGGAGGCGAGCGGTGGCTCGAGGCGCGGCCGCCACAGGTGGTAGACGATCGTCGCGAGCGGCATCGCGGCGGCCGGGAAGAGCGCGAGCGCCATCGTCGGCCAGGCGTCGAGCAGGTGGTGGGGCAGGCGGAGGCAGGCGTCGGCGGCGGGGCCGAGGAGGACGACCATGAAGACGGTCGTGAGCAGCGCGACGCCGAGGTTCTTCATCGCGCGGCGGCTCCGCCGTCGGCGTGCGCGTGGCCGTGCGCGTCCCTGGCATCCACGAGGTGCGCGCGGGTTGCCACGAGGGCAGCATCGCACGTGGCGCGCGGCCGGGCGTGGGCGGCGTCAGTGGAGCTGGTAGCGCAGCGTGACCGGCCGCCCGTTGCGGCTGACGGCGAGCTCGATCGACGACGCGTCGCGCAGGCGGGTGACCGCGTCCATCGCCTTGTCGAGCGAGTCGAGCGCGAGGCCGTTGACGCCGCGGATGACGTCGCCGCGGGCGAGGCCGATGGCCGCGTAGACGGAGCCAGGCGTGACGGTGGCGACGCGGAAGCCGTCGGAGATGCCGCCGGCGGTCGAAGGCACGACGCGGATGCCGGCGGGCGCGCGGCCGGTGAGGGCGTCGGTGATGAGGCTGCGATCGATCTCGAACGTGTCGTCGGCGACGCGGTGGATGCGCGGGTCGGTGGCGGCCGCGGCGGGCGCGGTGGGCGCGGCGGGCGCGGCTGCGGCTGCGGCCGCGGGGCTGGCGGCCGGACCGTCGAGGGAGACGTGCGCGAGGTCGCCGCCGGCGGTGCGGACGTCGATCGATCGGCGATGGATCGCGACGAGCTCGCCGGCGCCGGTGATGCGCTGACCGACGCGGTACGCGCCCTCCGCCTCGGTGTCGAGGTTGCGGACGAAGGCGAGCGAGTCGGCGCCGACGTGGGTGGCGAGCAGCGTGAGCGGCGGCGGCGGTGCGCCGGCGGGCGGCGGGCCGGCCGCGGGACCGGCGGGCGGCGGGCAGTCGGAGCAGAACATGTTGCGGGCGACGAGCGCGGCGCCGTCCTTCGGCGCGGGCGCGGCGAGGTGGACGGGGGCGGCGGCGCGGACCTCGGGGCCGTGCGAGCCGTCGGCGAGGTAGCGACCCTCGACGACGCGGTTGACGAGGCGCGCCGCCGACGCGGCGCTGCCGATGACCGCGAGCGCGACGAGGATGGCGCTCGCGGACGGCCGCGCGCGAGACGGGCGCCAGGCGAGGGCGGCGGCTCGTGGATCGGGCATGGACGCCGACGTTGCAAGCACCCGGCCCGCGTGCGCCGGCGCGGCAAGTGGCCGCGTCGCCTCGCGCGCGTCGGTGGCGCGCGCCTCGCTGGCGCGTCCGCGCCGTTCGCCGCGTGTCATCGCGGCACGGCCGTCGCCGCGCGCGTGCCGGAGCGTCACCGGCGATCGCTGCGGACGCCGCGGGCGCCGCCGCCGACGACGATGACGATGACGAGGCGGCGGCGCGTGGGCGGCCTCGCCACCGTCGCGTACGATGGGCG
>DASZXE010000692.1:0-3750 GCA_035546475.1 Kofleriaceae bacterium | reverse complement strand
CGACCCCGACGACGTCGACGCCGCCGACGACGTCGACGCCGGCGACGATCCCACCGACGGAGAGAGCCCATGACCGACCCCGACGCCGCGCCCGAGCCCGCGCCCTCGCCGCTGGTCGGCGTCATCATGGGCAGCAAGAGCGACTGGGAGACGATGCGCCTGTGCAGCGAGACGCTCGCCGCGCTCGCCATCCCGCACGAGTGCAAGGTCGTGTCCGCGCACCGGACACCCGATCTGCTGTTCGCGTACGCCGCCGGCGCGCTCGACCGCGGCCTCGAGGTGATCATCGCCGGCGCCGGCGGCGCCGCCCACCTGCCGGGGATGTGCGCGAGCAAGACGGTGCTGCCGGTCCTCGGCGTGCCGGTCCGGTCGAAGGCGCTGCACGGCGTCGACTCGCTGCTGTCGATCGTGCAGATGCCGCGCGGCATCCCGGTCGGCACCCTCGCGATCGGCGAGGCCGGCGCGGTCAACGCCGCGCTGCTCGCCGCCGCCATCCTCGGCGGGCGCCACCCGGCGATCCGCGACCGCCTCGCCGCCTACCGCGACGCCCAGACCCGCGCCGTGCTCGAGGAGCTGCTGTGACGGCGCGGCCGGCGCCGCTCCTGCCGGGCGCCACCATCGGCGTCCTCGGCGGCGGCCAGCTCGGCCGGATGATGGCGCTCGCCGCCCGGCGCATGGGCTACCGGATCTGCGTCCTCGACCGCGACCGGCGCTGCCCGACCGGCCAGATCGCCGACGACGTCGTGCTCGGCACCCTCGACGACACCGAGGCTGCGCTGCGGGTCGCCGAGCGCTCGCAGGTCGTCACCCTCGACACCGAGCACACGCCGGCCGAGGTGCTCGAGCGGATCGCCCGGGTCACGCCGGTGCGGCCGGGCGCGTCGGTGCTGGCCACCATCCAGGATCGCGCGGTGCAGAAGCGGTTCCTCGACTCGCTCGGCGTCGCGCAGGCGACCTGGGCGCCGGTCGGCAGCCAGGACGAGCTGGCCGCCGCGCTCGCCACCGTCGGCGTGCCCGCGATCCTGAAGGCGCGGCGCGCCGGCTACGACGGCAAGGGCCAGGCGCGCATCGACGCGCCGGCCGATCCGGCGGCGCTGCGCTCCGACGCGGCGGCCGCCTGGCGCCGCATCCACGAGGTGCCCGCCACGCTCGAGGCGGTCGTCCCGTTCGCCCGCGAGGTCTCGGTCGTGCTCGCCCGCAGCGTCGACGGCGAGGTCGAGGTCTACCCGCTCGCCGAGAACGTCCACCGCCGCCACATCCTGCACACGACGCGGGCGCCGGCGCCGATGCCGGCCGGCCGCGCCGCGCACGCGGTCGCGCTCGCCACCCGCATCGCGGCCGCGCTCGAGCACGTCGGCGCGATGGCGGTCGAGATGTTCGAGCTCGCCGACGGCGCGCTGCTCGTCAACGAGATCGCGCCGCGCACCCACAACAGCGGGCACTACACCTACGGGGCCTGCTCGACCTCGCAGTTCGAGCAGCACGTGCGCGCGGTCTGCGGGCTGCGGCTCGGCGATCCGCGCGCGCTGACCGGCGCGGTGATGGTCAACCTGATCGGCGACCTGTGGGCGCACGGCGAACCGGCCTGGCAGCACGTGCTCGACCGCCCCGAGGCGCGCCTCCACCTGTACGGCAAGCTCGGGGCCGCTCCCGGCCGCAAGATGGGGCACGTGCTCCTCCTCGACGACGACACCGACCGCGCGCTGGCGACCGCCGAGGAGATCCTCGCGGCCCTGGCGAGCACTCGACGATAGGCGGGGGCGCGCGGGGCGCGCGGGGCGTGCCGTCCTGACGCACGGATCGTGACCCGCACGAATCCGCGGCCCGCCTGACGCCCGCGGCCGGGCCTCGTGTTAACGTCGCCCCGGGAATGCCGACGCTGCTCTACTGCGACGTCGATGGCGTCGATCGTACCTACGAGCTGGGACCCACGCCGATCGTCATCGGCCGCGCGACCGACTGCGCGATCCGGAGCGACGACCCGCGGATGTCGCGCCACCACGCGCGCGTCTTCTTCGACGGCACCCAGTGCTGGATCGAGGACCTCGGCAGCGCCAACGGCGTCTTCGTCGGGCGCGAGCGGGTGACGCAGGCGGTGGTGCCGCCCGGCGAGGTCGCCCTGGTCGGCAGCATCCTCGTCCAGGTGGTCGGCGCGCAGGGCACGGTCGCGCCGTCGGCCGGCGTCCACGCCCAGCTCTCGCACTGGCTCGCGATGGAGCGCAAGACCCGCGCCGCCATCGAGGAGGAGCGCACCGCGCTGGCCCGCCGGGTCGGCGAGCTGCTGAACGAGATGACCACGCAGGCGCGCGCGGCCTCGAACGAGCTGACCGCCGTGCTGCTCCAGCGCGACGAGGCGATGCACCGCGCCGACCGGCTGGAGGAGGACCTCGGCAAGGTGCGCGAGGCCCACGAGTCGGTCACCACCATGCGGCCGCCGCCGAGCGCGCTGCTGGCCCAGGCGGCCGGCGCGCCCGTCGAGGAGAAGACCGCGCACGACCGCGCGAACCTGTCGGCGCAGCTCACGACCCTGCAGGAGCGGATCACCGGCCTCGAGGCGCAGCTCGAGGACGCCAACGAGCGGCTGAGCGAGGCGTCGGTCGAGCGCGACCGGCTGCGCGACGAGGTCGGCAGCGTCGAGCGCGAGCGCGACGAGCTGCGCGCCCAGGTCGGCGAGACCCGCGGCGAGCGCGACCGCGTGCAGGCGGCGACGGCTGAGCTGGAGCAGCGGGCGAGCCGCGCGGAGGCCGCGCTCGCGCTGGCGCAGAAGCTGGCCGCGTCGTCGGCGCACGAGCGCGAGGCGCTGGAGGCGGAGCTGGCGACCGAGCGGGCGCGCCGCGACGGCGAGCGCAACGCCGAGCGCGAGAAGGCGCAGGCGGCCGCGGCCGAGCTGGCCGCCGCGACCGAGAAGGCGCAGGCGGCCGCCGCCGAGGCGACCGCGGAGCGCGAGAAGGCGGAGGCGGCGGCGCGAGACCTGGCCGCCGAGCGCGAGCGGTCGCGCGCCGACGAGGCGACGATCGCCGACCTGCGCCGCGAGCTGGCGTCGGTGACCGAGGACCTGATGGTCGCGGAGGCGCAGGCCGGGGTGGCCGTCGCCGAGAAGGTGGCCGCCGCCGAGAAGCGGGCGAGCGAGGCCGAGGCGGCGCTGGCGGCGGCGCGCGCGGCCGCGCCCGATCCGGCGCAGGTGACCTCGCTGCGCGGCCGCGTCGAGGAGCTCGAGGCGCTCAACAGCGAGCTCGACGCCCGCATCCAGGACCTGCGCGCGCGGCTCGACGAGACCGGCAAGCAGGCCGACGACGCGGAGCGGCGCGCCGCCGAGAGCGAGGCGCGGACCGCGGCGGCGCTCAAGCGGGCGCTCGACGCCGAGGCGCAGGTCGGCGAGCAGACGGCGCGCGCGAGCCAGGCGCTGGCGAAGGCGCAGGAGCTCGAGCAGCGGCTGGTGAGCCTGGCCGCGCGCATGGCCGACGCCGCCGCGGAGGTCGAGGAGCTGACCGACAAGCTCGCCGCGACGGAGAAGGCGTACGGCGACAAGCTGGCGGCCGCGGAGAAGCGCGCGCAGGAGGCCGCGAGCGCGGCCGGTGCGGGCGACGCGGCGACGGCGCAGCGGCTCGCGGCGGCCGACGCGCAGGTGGCCGACGCGGGCAAGAAGCTCGACGAGGCGGCGGCGCGCGTGAAGGAGCTGGAGCAGGATCTGGCGGCGACGCGGGCGCGCGAGGCGCAGGCGCTCGCGCAGGCGGCGCAGGCCGCGCAGGC
>DASZXE010000691.1:0-3503 GCA_035546475.1 Kofleriaceae bacterium | reverse complement strand
TCGCCCGGTCGTCGAGGGCGCCGGTCGCCCGGCGGCGCGGCGCGCCGGTGCCGGCGGCGCTCGAGACGGTCATCGCCACCGCGATGGCGAAGGACCCGGCCGAGCGCTACCGCGTCGCGACCGCGTTCGGCAAGGCGCGCGACGCCATCGAGCTCGGCCGCTGGACCGCCCCCGAGGCGGCCGCCTGGTGGACCGCGGCACGCCTGACGCCTGTCTCCGCGCGCCGGCGCGCCTCCAGCGCCAGCCGTGCCGTCACCGTCGACGCCGCGTCCGGCACCCGCACGCCTCCCGAGCCCTCCTGAGGCCGCGGCCCACGCCGCCGTCAGCGGGCGAGGCTGACGACGTCGGCGGGCGGGCGGGCGGCGCGGCCGAGGCGTTGCGAGAGGAAGAGAGCGGCGCGGTCGAGGGCCTCGTCGGCCTCGTCAAGGAGGCCGGTGAAGGCCTGGAAGACGTGCGGCGCGTCGGCGGTGATGTCGAGGACCACGTCGACGCCGGCGGCGCACGCGCGCGCGGCGAGCCGCGTCGAGTCGTCGAGCAGGAGCTCGTTGGTGCCGACCTGCAGGAGCATCGGCGGGAAGCCGCGCAGGTCGGCGCGGGTCGCCGGTGACAGCAGCGGCTGATCGGGCTCCGCGCCGCCCAGGTACATCGCCGCGGTGACCCCGAGGCTGTCGCGGGTGAACAGCGGATCCTGGCCGGCCTTGCCGTCCATACTCGCGCCGGTGCGCGTGTAGTCGAAGCCGCCCGAGAAGGCCACGACCGCCGCCGGCATCGACACGCCGGCGTCGCGCGCCAGCAGCAAGGCGCCGACCGCGAGGCCGCCGCCCGCCGAGTCGCCGGCGACCACGACCGACTCGGCCTCGGCGCCGCCGTCGAGCAGCGCGCGGTAGGCCGCCAGCACGTCGTCGAGCCCGGCCGGGAACGGATGCTCGGGCGCGAGCCGGTAGTCGAGCGACAGCGCGCGCACGCCCGTCCGCGCCACCAGCGCCGCGGTCAGGCACATCGCCGTCTCCGGTGAGCCGATCACGCCGGAGCCGCCGTGCAGGTACAGGATCGTCCCCGGCCGCTGGGCGCGCGCCGCCTCCACCAGCACCGCGCGCCGGCCGGCGAGCGTGGTGTCCGAGCGGCGGACACCCTCGGCGATCCGCATCTGGGACATCAGCGTCGCGAAGCCGGTCCGCAGCTCCGCGACGTCGCGTGGCCGCGGCCGCGGCCGGCGCAGGAGCGCATCGATCGCCACGCGCTGCGCCCTCGTCATTCGAGCCTCGCGAGCTGCATGACCCACGATGCGGCGGTCCGGGCCCGCCGTCAAATCCGCGGCGCCGAGCGACGGGCACCGGGACGGAAGGGGGCGGCCGATCGCGGGTTGGTGGCCGGACGGAGGGCGCGATGAGCGACGACCGCGCCACCGGCGCCGCCGAACGTGCTCGGCTTCCACCTCGAGAGCCGGCTGACGGCGGTCCCGCAAGGCGGCCGGCTCATGGCCAACTGGATGCAGCTCTTCCAGCAACGCGTGGCGGCGCTCACCGAGGAGCGGATGTCGAACGCATGGTTCGAGGCGGTCGAGAAGATCCTCGAGGATCTCTCCCTGCCTCGCTGATCGTGGACCGCGGTACGCTCGTCGAACGGAGGGCGCGATGAGCGACGAGCGCGAGGACGCGACGATCTACAAGGTCGTCGTCAACGACGAGGAGCAGTACTCGATCTGGCCGGCCGACCGCGAGAACGCGCTCGGCTGGCACGACGCGGGCAAGGCCGGCACCAGGGAGGAGTGCCTCGCCTACATCGAGGCGGTGTGGACGGACCTGCGTCCGCTCTCCCTCCGCCAGAAGCTGGCAGAGGCCGAGCGCCGCGGCGACGACTGACCACGCGCCGCCCGAGCGCGATCCGGGGACGCGGCAGCACCCGGAGCTGGCGGCGCCGGATCGCCGCGGCCGGCGGTCACCGGAGGAGATCGAGCGTGGACTGCGGGCACGGCTGCATCGTGTCCGTCCATCCCGACGACGCGAGGTCGAGCGCGGTGCCGTTGCCGCCTCGCACCGCGAGGCTGGCGGCAGCGCCGTGGGCCAGGAGCAGGTGGATCATCGCGTCGTCGCAGAAGTAGGCGGCCCACATGAGCGCGGTGGTCATGTTGCCGTCGGGGAGGACGACGCCCGGGTCGGCGCCGTGGAGGAGGAGCTGCTCGGCGATCGTGGGCTGGCTGGCGCGGATGGCGACGATGAGGGGCGGGTCGCTCTTCGCATCGACGCGCGCATCGGCGGAGACGCCGAGGGCGAGGAGGCTGTCGACGGCGGCGGCCTTGCCGTCCTGGATGGCCGCGGCGAGCGCGGACGCGCCGCTCGCGCCGCGGGCGAGGAGCAGCTTGACCACGTCGGCGTGGCCGGCCTCGAGCGCGACGGCGACGGCCGACTTCTGATCGGTCGCGGTGACGGCGCCGACGTCCGCGCCGTGATCGAGGAGGAAGGCGACGTTCTCGACCACGCCCTGGTTCGCGGCCACGAGCAGCGCGGAGTCGTCGACCTTGGCGCCGTGCGCGACGAGGAACGCGGCGACCGCGCTGTCCTTCGCCAGCGTCGCGTGGTCGAGCGCGGTGCCGTCGCCGGTCGCGAGGTTCACGTCGGCGCCGGCGGCCACCAGCGCGGCGGCCGTCTCGACGCTGCCCGCCTCGGCGGCGAGCTCGAGCGGATCGTCGCCGTCCTTGTCGACGGCGGCGACCGCGGCGCCCCGGGCGATCAGCAGCTTCACCAGCGCGGCCTTGCCGTTCCGGGCCGCGTGGTGCAGCGCGGTCTGCCCCTCGTTGTCGGCGGCGTCGACGGCGACCTTGTGACCCAGGAGCACGGCGGCCACCTTGACGTCGCCGCTGTTGGCGGCGAGCGCGATGAGCGGCGTCCATCCGCCGCGCACCAGGTCCACGGTCGCTCCGTGCGCGATCAGGTAGTTCACGACGTCGAGGTGGCCGAACGCGCAGGCGACGTAGAGCGGCGTCCAGTCCTGCACGCCGGCCACGTCGACGCTGGCCTTGTGCGCGAGCAGCGCCTTCACGATCGGCAGCGAGCCCGCGTTCGCCGCCCAGTGGAGCGCCGCCCAGCCGTCCTTGTCCCTGGCGTCGGCGGGGACCCCGGCGGCGAGGAGCTTCTTCACCGTCGCCAGGTCCTTGGCCTTCGCCGCCGCGGCGAGCGCGTCCCCCGGCGCGGGCGCGGGCGCGGGCAACGCCGACGGCGCCGACGGTGATGCGGTCGCGGGAGGCCTGGCGTCACCGTCCGCGCGCGCGAACGTGGCAGAGCCGACGAGGAGCAGGCAGGCCGCCACCGCGGGACGCATGCCTCATTCTGACACGCGCCGCGCAGCGCCTGGGAGCCCGCGTGCGGCCCGCACGGCTTGCGCGCCGACCCACCGCCGGCCGCCGCCACCCGCTCGGCGCCGCTCCCGCTGCGGCGCCCTCCTTGGCGTGGTGTTTGGCGGCGGCGAGGGGCCGCGCGGCCTGCTGCGGCGCCGTCAGGCGATGC
>DASZXE010000690.1:0-5465 GCA_035546475.1 Kofleriaceae bacterium | reverse complement strand
CGGCTTCGCCCGCCGCATCGCCCTCAAGGTGCTGCAGCCGCACATGGCGCGCCGGCCCGAGGCGGTCGCCTACTTCCTCAACGAGGCTCGCCTCGCCGCGCGGCTCACCCACCCGTGCATCGTGCAGGTCTTCGACCTCGGCAAGGCCGGCGACGACTACTACATCGCGATGGAGTACGTCGACGGCGCCGACCTCGACCGGCTGCTGCGCTCGATCCGCGCGCGCGGCGGCCGCGTCCCCGCCGCGATCGCGCTCGCGATCCTGCGCCGCGTCTGCGACGGCCTCCACGCCGCGCACACCGCGCGCGGCGACGACGGCGCGCCGCTCAACATCATCCACCGCGACGTCAAGACCGCCAACGTGCTGGTGTCGAGCGAGGGCGCGGTGAAGGTCGGCGACTTCGGCATCGCGCGCGCCGCGACCGGCGCCCGCACCACCAGCGTCGGCCAGACCCGCGGCACCGTCGAGGTGATGGCGCCCGAGCAGCGCGCCGGCGAGGAGCTCGACGCCCGCGCCGATGTCTACGGCGTCGCCGCGCTCGGCTACGAGCTCCTGTCCGGCGCGCCGGTCAACCTCGACCTCGCCATCCTGCTCCAGTATGGCCTCGAGGGCTGGCCGCACCTGCCGCCGCTCGCGCGGGCGCGCCCCGAGCTGCCCGCCGAGCTCGACGCGATCCTGTTCGGCGCGCTCGCCTTCGAGGCGAACGATCGCCCGGCGAGCTGCGCGGCGCTCGAGGAGCAGCTCGCGGCGGTCGTCGCGAGGCACGGGCTGGCCGCCGGCGAGAAGGACCTCGCCGCGTGGCTCGCCGGCGAGCGCGAGCAGCTCTTCGCCGCCCCGGCGACGCCGGCCGCCTCCGCCGAGCCCTGACGCCCCGCGCCCGCCGGCGCCCCGCGCCGCGACGAGGCTACCCGGCCGCTACCCGACAGGGTCGCGGCCCGCCTCGTGTTGTCCGGCCGAACCGTCAGCGTGCCACTCCCAGGGGGAACCTCCATGCGCAGCACTCTCTTCGCCTCGGTCGCCATCGTCGCGCTCGCCGCCTGCGGCGGCTCCGATCCGTCGCCCGGCACCGTCAACTCGCAGAACGCCCGCACGTCGATCGATCAGGTCGGCCAGGTCAACGCCGCGCTCGCCGCGAGCGACGGCAACATGGCCGCGTCCGCGGTCGCCGCGATGACCGCCGCCGGTCAGGGCATCGTGTCGCCGTCGGCGCCGGCCGGCCGCCTCGAGGGCCTGGCGCCCGATCACCTGCCGCGCTCGCTCGTGTCGTCGGCGGCGACCGGCACCGCGAACTGCACCGCGGCCGGCTGCACCTTCGATCACTTCGGCGACGACACGCCCGGCAACGGGTGGACGATCGACGGCTCGATCAGCAAGTCCGGCGACACGATCACGTTCGACCTGACCTACGACGTCACCAGCGGGGGCGCGACGGTCGACTGGTCGATCGACGGCTCGGTGACCGTCACCGCGACGAGCATCGACGGCTCGGTCCACAGCAAGGGCACCTCGTCGAGCGGCCCGGCCGGCGGCGTGAGCTGGGACGTGTCGGTCGACTACCAGAACGTGCAGCTCGACGGCAGCGGCTGCCCGATCGGCGGCAGCATCCACGCCTCGACCGCCTACGACTTCGCCGCCGGCAGCTACGACGTCGCCGGCGA
Organism: Kofleriaceae bacterium; assembly: GCA_035546475.1. GTDB lineage: Bacteria > Myxococcota_A > Polyangia > Haliangiales > Haliangiaceae > UBA2376. The sequence goes on along the minus strand of DASZXE010000690.1, from coordinate 3,806 downwards.
CGTCACCTTCGGCCCCGCCTGCGGCCAGACCCGCTGACCCGCGCCGGCCTGCCCGGGCCGCGGGCGAATCCCTGCGACATTTTCCGGCACCGGTGCGAAGCTGGGGTGTGAGCCCGTTCCGGCCGTCGCTGCTCGCCGCCGCGCTCCTCGCCGCCTGCGGGGGCGCGCCCGGCGACACGAGCGACCCCGACGCCGGCGCGACGCCTGCAGCCGACGCGCGCACCGGGATGATCGTCGTCCACACCCGCGCGCCCGACGACGACATCGTGATCTCGAACCCGGACGGCTCGCTGCGCGAGCACCTGCGCAGCGACGGCTCCGGCATCGCCCACGCGACGATCGAGGCGGGCGACTGGGTCACCGTCTTCTCGTACGACGGCAGCGCGCGCGACGTCCACACGAGCGTCGGCGTCCAGCCGGGCGACGACCTCGGCCACGAGATCACCGACGATCCACTCGTCCCGCGCGGACGCATCGACCTCGACCTGACGCCCTTGCCGCCGGGCGCCACCACCGCCTGGGTCTCGACGCCGTGCTCGAACGCCGAGCACGCCCCGTGGTCGGTCGCGACGTGCACCCACCTGCGCGCCGACGTGATCGCGGTGGCGTTCGATGCGCCCCCGGTCCGGCCGGGCGTCCACGCCCTCGGCTTCGCGGCGCAGGGCAACGTACCCGACGGCGCCCACGTCGCCCTCGGTCCATGGGCTCCCATGGGTACCGTGCACGTCGAGGTCACCGACCCGGTGGCCCCTCACGCGACGTTCACCCCGTGGATCTGGCCGGTCAGCGACGGCGGGCTGCCCTTCTCGCTGCCCATGCCGGACTTCTGGGAGGCGGTCTACCCGATGCCCTCGGGCGCCGACGTGCCCTACGTCCGCGGCATCGGCATCGGCTGGGAGCTGGAGCTCTCGTCGGAAAGCGACGCCGGCCGCCAGCTCTTCGGCGAGCGGCACCCCGGCGAGGCGCCCGCGACGATCGCGATCGACGCCGCCGGCGAGCTGCCGCACCCGCCTCGCGATCTCGCGCTCACGAGCGCGGATTCCGCCCGACCCGCCGTCGCGTGGCACGGCAACGAGGGCCTCGGCGACGGTGGCGTCGAGGCGTTCCTCTCGTTCAGCGACGAGGATGTCGAGCGGAGCTGGACCATGGAGCTGCCCGCCGGCACCACGTCGTTCCGGCTGCCGGCCTTGCCGCCCGAGCTGGCCGACCTCGCGCCCTCGAGCAGCCGCCCGGTGTCGCTGGCGGAGGTCGACGTCATCGAGAGCACGCGGCGCCCCTGGGACGACCTGCGCAACCAGATCCGCCGGCCGATCCCGCCGGAATACGTCGAGCGCATCGCGGTGGCGTCGCTGTCGCGGGGTGTCGCCGGCAGGCTGGTCGCCGCCGAGAGGCGGGCCCGCGCGGTCGACTTCGCGCGGTAGGTGTGGTGGATGATCCGGGCCTTCCCCGGAGGACTCCGTGACTCATCGTGTGAACGATCGCTCTCGCCGGCGCCGCGCCGCGCGCACCGTCGCCGCCGCGGCGTTGATCCTCGGCAGCGCCACCGCCGCCGCCGCGCCCGCCGCGCCGAAGCACGGGCTCACCGTCGACGACATGCTCGCGATGCAGCGGGTCGGCGAGCCCGCCGTCTCGCCCGACGGCCGGTGGGTCGCCTACTCCGTCCGCGACACCGACCTCGACGCCAACAAGGGCCGCTACGACCTCTGGCTCACCGCGCTCGACGGCTCGGTCACCCGCCGGCTCACGACCGCGCCCGACAACGACACCTCGCCGGCGTGGACACCCGACGGCGCCTGGATCTACTTCCAGTCGACGCGCGGCGGCTCGGCGCAGGTGTGGCGCATCGCGGTCGCCGGCGGCGAGGCCGAGCAGGTGACGAAGCTGCCGGCCGACATCAACGGCTTCAAGCTGTTCCCCGACGGCAAGCGGCTCGCGCTCGCGATCGACGTCTGGCCCGACGCGAAGTCGCTCGCCGACTCGGTCGCGAAGGACGCCGCCGCCGCCAAGGACAAGACCGACGTCCAGGCCTACGACCAGCTCCTCTTCCGCCACTGGGACACCTGGGAGGACGGCAAGTTCTCGCACGTCTTCGTGTGGACGCCGCCGGAGCTCGGCGGCAAGGCCGACGACGCGCGCGACCTCACGCCCGGCCAGCTCACCGACTCGCCGACCCACCCGTTCGGCGGCATGGAGGAGATCTCGGTCGCGCCCGACGGCAAGTCGCTCGCGTTCATCGCCCGCACCGGCGGCCGCGAGATCGCGTGGCGGACCAACACCGACGCGTTCGTCGTCGCCACCGACGGCTCGTCGAAGCCGGTCGACCTCACCGCCGCCAACAAGGCGTACGACTTCTCGCCGTCGTTCTCGCCGGACGGCCGCTCGCTCGCGGTGCTGGCGATGGCGCGCGCCGGCTTCGAGTCCGACCGCCAGCGCCTCACGATCTACGACGTCGCGACGAGGAAGCCGCGCGTCGTGACCGAGGCGTGGGACCGCTCGCCCGGCTCGATCGAGTGGAGCGCCGACGGCAAGACGATCTACACGTCGGCCGACAACCTCGGCAACCACTCGATCTACGCCGTCGACGTCGCGAGCGGCAAGCCGACCTTGCTCCTCGACAAGGGCTCGAACGACGAGCCGCACCCCGCCGGCGGGCGCCTCCTCTACCTGCACGACAGCTTCGCGCAGCCGGCGGAGCTCTTCACGGCGAAGCTCGACGGCACCGACCCGCGCCAGCTCACCCACTTCAACGACGCGCGGGTCGCCGCCATCGACTGGGGGACGTACGAGCAGTACAGCTTCACCGGCGCCCACGGCGACACCGTCTACGGCTACGTGATGAAGCCGGCCGGCTTCGACGCGCGCAGGACGAAGAAGGTGCCGGTCGCGTTCCTCATCCACGGCGGGCCGCAGGGCACGTTCGACGATCACTTCCACTACCGCTGGAACGCGGAGGCGTTCGCCGGCCACGGCTACGGCGTCGTCATCGTCGACTTCCACGGCTCGACCGGCTACGGCCAGGCGTTCACCGACGCGATCAGCGGCGACTGGGGCGGCGCGCCGTACGAGGACCTGATGAAGGGCCTCGACGCCGCGCTCGCGAAGTACCCGTGGCTCGACCGCGACCACATGGCCGCGCTCGGCGCGTCGTACGGCGGCTACATGATCAACTGGATCGCCGGCAACACCGATCGCTTCAAGGCGCTCGTCGTGCACGACGGCAACCTCGACGAGCGGATGGCCTACTTCGACACCGAGGAGCTGTGGTTCCCCGAGTGGGAGCACGGCGGGCTGCCGTGGGACGCGACGTCGACGTACACGAAGCACAACCCGATCGACCTGGTGAAGAACTGGAAGACGCCGACGCTGGTGATCCACGGCGGCCTCGACTTCCGCATCCCCGACAGCCAGGGCATCGCGACGTTCACGGCGCTGCAGCGGCGCGGCGTGCCGAGCCGCTTCCTCCGCTTCCCCGACGAGAACCACTGGGTGCAGAAGCCGCTCGACAGCAAGCGCTGGCACGACGAGGTCCTCGCCTGGCTCGACCGCTACGCCGCCGGCCTCGCCCCCCGCCACTGACGCCGAACGGCGGCGGAAGGAACCCGGGGGCGTGCGCGTTGACGTACAGTGCGCGCCCGAGGAGGTTCCATGCAGATCCGTGAGCTGGTGAGCTGTGCGTTGACCGTCGGCCTGGTGGCGACGGGGTGTGGCAAGTCGCAGACCGAACCGAAGGGCGGCGCGAAGGGGAGCGCCGCGCCAGGGTCCGCGGCGACGGGCCCGACGGCCGGCAGCGGCAGCGCGGGCGCGGG
>DASZXE010000689.1:0-12603 GCA_035546475.1 Kofleriaceae bacterium | reverse complement strand
GGACGACAAGAAGGGCCCGATCCTCTGCCTGGTCGGCCCGCCGGGCGTCGGCAAGACGTCGCTCGGCCGCTCGGTCGCCCGCGCGATCGGCCGCAAGTTCGTCCGCATCTCGCTCGGCGGCGTCCGCGACGAGGCCGAGATCCGCGGCCACCGCCGCACCTACGTCGGCTCGCTGCCGGGCCGCATCATCCAGGGCATCAAGAAGGCCGGCACCAACAACCCGGTCTTCGTCCTCGACGAGATCGACAAGCTCGGCCACGACTTCCGCGGCGACCCGGCGTCGGCGCTCCTCGAGGTCCTCGACCCCGAGCAGAACTCCACCTTCAGCGACCACTACCTCGAGGTCGTCTTCGATCTGTCGAAGGTGATGTTCATCGCCACCGCCAACCAGCTCGACCCGATCCCGTGGGCGCTCCGCGATCGCCTCGAGATCATCGAGCTGCCCGGCTACACGCGCCAGGAGAAGGCGCAGATCGCCCGCAAGTTCCTCGTGCCGAAGCAGCTCGAGGAGCACGGCCTCGGCCACGAGCGCTGCGAGATCACCGACGAGTCGGTGTTCGAGGTGATCGACAGCTACACGCGCGAGGCCGGCGTCCGCAACCTCGAGCGCGAGATCGGCTCGGTCTGCCGCGGCGTCGCCGTCAAGGTCGCCGAGGGCAACGCCAAGGACCACGAGGTGGTCGGCGTCGAGGAGACCCGCGAGTACCTCGGCCCGACGAAGTTCGTGTCGGAGGTCGCCGATCGCACCAGCGAGCCCGGCGTCGCCACCGGCCTGGCGTGGACCGCCGTCGGCGGCGACATCCTCTTCATCGAGGCGACCCGCATGCCCGGCAAGGGCAAGCTGACGCTCACCGGCCAGCTCGGCGACGTCATGAAGGAGTCGGTCACCGCCGCGCTGTCGTTCGTGCGCAGCCGCGCCTCGAGCCTCGGCCTCGACGCTGGCAACTTCCTCGAGAACGTCGACATCCACGTTCACGTGCCGGCCGGCTCGGTGCCCAAGGACGGCCCGTCCGCCGGCATCACGATGTACACGGCGCTCGTCTCGCTGTTCACCGGCCACCCGGTGCGGCCCGACGTCGCGATGACCGGCGAGATCACGCTGCGCGGCAACGTGCTGCAGATCGGCGGCCTCAAGGAGAAGCTCCTCGCCGCCCACCGCGCCGGCATCAAGCGGGTCATCATCCCCGACCGCAACGTGAAGGACCTCATCGACGTGCCCGAGGAGGTCAAGAAGGAGATGGAGATCTTCAGCGTGAAGCGGATGGACGAGGTCCTCGCGCTCGCGCTGGCCGATCCTCCGGAGTCGATCAAGGAGCTGGCGCGCGCGGCGAAGGAGGAGTCGGCGTCGCCGGCGAGCCCGTCGCAGGCCGCCGCCGCTTCCTGATCCGCGCGGCGCCCCGGCGCCCAGGCTGCGTCCGATCGAGCCCGTGGTCGCGTCCGTCGCGCGATCGCGTGGCCCGATCGCGTCCGCGTTTTCGGTGTGGAGGACGTTCGGCCGCGTGGTTGCGCCAGTTGACGGCAGGTTGGGCCGTGACTAGGTTGCGCAGCACACAAAGGCGCCGGCCCGGATCGCGCCGGACCCCAACGTCCCGCCACCCAACTCCGCATTCCGAGGCTCCCCCCGGGCAAGGCCTCGCGGAGCTCCTGAGGAACAGTCATGGGCAAGATCATCGGTATCGACCTGGGCACCACGAACTCCGTCGTCGCCATCATGGACGGCAAGGAGCCGAAGGTCCTCACCAACGAGGAAGGCAACCGGCTGACCCCGTCGGTCGTCGCCTTCGACGACCGCGGCGAGGTGCTGGTCGGTCAGATCGCGCGCCGCCAGGCGATCACGAACCCCGAGAACACCGTCTTCTCGGCGAAGCGCCTGATCGGCCGCAAGTTCGAGGACCCGGCGACGCAGGACGAGATCAAGCGCGTCCCGTACAAGGTCGTGAAGGCGTCGAACGGCGACTGCACGATCGAGCTGCGCGGCAAGCGCTACTCGCCGCCCGAGATCTCGGCGCGCGTGCTGATGAAGCTGAAGCGCGCCGCCGAGGAGTACCTGGGCGAGCCGGTGACCGAGGCGGTCATCACGGTGCCCGCGTACTTCAACGACTCGCAGCGCCAGGCGACCAAGGACGCCGGCAAGATCGCCGGCCTCGACGTCAAGCGCATCATCAACGAGCCGACCGCGGCCGCGCTCGCCTACGGCCTCGACAAGACGAAGGAGCACACCATCGCCGTGTTCGACATGGGCGGTGGCACCTTCGACATCTCGATCCTCGAGGTCGGCGACAAGGTCGTCGAGGTCATCTCGACCAACGGCGACACCCACCTCGGCGGCGACGACATCGACAACCGCCTGATGGACTGGCTCATCGCCGAGTTCAAGAAGGACTCGGGCATCGACGTCGGCAAGGACAAGATGGTCCTCCAGCGCCTCAAGGAGGCGGCGGAGAAGGCCAAGATCGAGCTGTCGAGCGTGCAGGAGACCGAGGTCAACCTGCCGTACCTGACCGCCGACGCCACCGGCCCGAAGCACCTGCTGAAGCGGATCGGCCGCGCGAAGTTCGAGCAGATGATCGAGGACATCGTCGCCCGCGCGATCGAGCCGTGCAAGAAGGCGCTGTCGGACGCCGGCAAGAAGCCGGCGGACATCCACGAGGTGCTGCTGGTCGGCGGCTCGACCCGCATCCCGATGGTCCAGCAGAAGGTGAAGGACTTCTTCGGCAAGGAGCCCAACCGCTCGGTCAACCCGGACGAGGTCGTCGCGCTCGGCGCGGCCGTCCAGGGCGGCGTGCTCGGCGGCGAGGTGAAGGACATCCTCCTCCTCGACGTCACCCCGCTCAGCCTCGCGATCGAGACCGCCGGCGGCGTCGCGACCACGATGATCGCGCGCAACACGACGGTGCCGACCCGCAAGACCGAGGTCTTCTCGACGTTCGCCGACAACCAGACGACCGTCGAGGTCCACGTCACCCAGGGCGAGCGCCCGATGTCGAAGGACAACAAGACGCTCGGCAAGTTCCAGCTCACCGGCATCCCGCCGGCGCCGCGCGGCATGCCGCAGATCGAGGTGACCTTCGACATCGACGCCAACGGCATCCTCCACGTCACCGCCAAGGACAAGGCGACCGGCGCCGAGCGCGCCATCACGATCACCGCGTCGGGCGGCCTGTCCGACTCGGAGATCAAGAAGGCCGTCGAGGAGGCCGCCGCGCACGAGGCCGAGGACAAGGTCAAGAAGGAGGCGATCGAGGCCAGGAACCAGCTCGACTCGCTGACCTACCAGACCCGCAAGCTCGTCAAGGAGAGCGAGGCGAAGCTGTCCGACGCCGACAAGCTGATGGCCGAGGAGGAGCTGAAGAAGGCCGACCAGGTCCTCGAGGCGAACCGCGAGCCGAGCAAGCCGGAGGAGCTGCGCGCCGCGTTCGAGTCGCTGCAGGCGATGACCCACAAGCTCGCCGAGAGCCTCTACAAGAACGCCGGTCCGTCGCAGGGCGGCGGTGGCGGCGAGCCGGCGGGCGCGGGCGCCGGTGGCGGCGCGGGTGGCGGCGACGTGATCGACGCCGAGTTCGAGGACAAGCCCTGACCGAGTGACCGGCTGACCGGTGGAGGCTCCGAGCGCAGCTCGGGCCGGGGTTGCTCTGACCGAGATCGGTCCCGAGGTCCTCCTCGGGCTCGATCGATCGACGAGAGGGTGGGCCTTCTGGCCAACCGTCTGACCTGCTGACGACGTGACCGGCGCGCTCTCGGGCGGGCCGGTGAGGCCCGGGCCGGGATGCCCGGGCCTCGGCCATTTTCGGCGCCGACTTGCGCCGTTTCGCCGGGGCCGCAAGAATGGACGGGTGCGCGCCGCCGCCCTCCTGCTCGCCGTCGCCCTCGGGGCGGCGCCGGGCTGCGTGCAGCTCGGCGTGGTCGGCGACGGGACGTCGGTGTCGTGGGGGCCGGCGAACCGGGGCGTGCTGCTCGACGGCGTCCAGCTCCCGGTCCAGGGCGACGGCTACGTCGTGCTGCCGACCTGGTCGTCGCGCGGCACGCAGTGGGGCGTCGACGAGCTGATCACCGTCGTGACCTGGACGGCGCGCGCGGTCGCCCGCGAGCACCCCGGCACCGTGCTCGCGGTCGGCGACATGTCGATCGACGGCGGCGGCCGCAGCAAGCACCACGCGTCGCACCGCACCGGCCGCGACGTCGACTTCGTCCTGTTCGGCGTGAAGGACGGCAAGCCGCTGCCGGCGACGGAGATGCTGCCGTACAACGCGGACGGCGTGCTCGTCTCCGATCCGACGGTGTCGTTCGACGTCGACCGCGAGTGGACGGTCGTGCGCGCGCTGCTGTCGGCGCCCGGCCCGGGCATCGCCAACATCTTCCTCTACGCGCCGCTCCGCGTGCGCCTGCTCGACTACGCGCGCGCGAAGGGCGAGCCCGAGGGGCTGATCGATCTCGCCGCGGCGACGATCTCGCAGCCGGGCGACTCGGCGCCGCACAACGACCACATGCACGTGCGCATCTACTGCCCGCGCGGCGAGCCGACCTGCCGCGACTACGCGCTGCGGCCGCAGGCGAAGAAGCCGCCGCCGTCGGGCGCGCTCCACGCGCTGGCCGCGGTCGTCGCCGAGCGGCCGATCGTCGGCGGGCTGCTCCGCTCGCGCCCGCGCTGGTAGCGGCGCGCGGTCAGGGCGGCGCGATCTCGCGCTCGTCCTCGGCGGGCCGGCGCGGTGCCGGCGCGAGCGCGCGGATGCTGAGCGCGAGGCGCTCGAAGACGCGGGCCTGCGCGGCGCGGAGGGCAGGGGAGTCGGCGGCGAGGATGACGCTGACGACCTGGTTGCCCTCGACGAGCACCGCGTGGCGCAGGTAGCGGTCGCCGGCCTGGTAGTCGAGCTCGGGGACGCGGCTCGCCTCCTGCGCCGTGATCTGGAAGCCGGCGGCGAGGAGCTGCTGGCGGAGGACGTTGATCGCCGCGTCGGGGTCGGCGTCGCAGAAGCGGAGCGGATCGCGGCACGGGCCGACCACGGGATCGACGGTGACGAGCAGCGTGACGTGCGGCTGCGTCCGTGACAGCCAGACGACGATGCCGGGGTAGGCGCTGACCTCGCTCGCGCGCCAGCCGCGCGGCAGCTCGAGGCGGAGCCCGCGCTCGGGTGCCACGAGCTGATCGCCGTCGATCTCGGCGGCCGCGCGGCGCGCGCCCGGCGCCGCCGACGCGAGGGCGAAGGCCATCGCCGCCGCCGCGGTCACGAGCGCGCGATCGGGAGCCCGCATCGACGGAGATCCTAGCGTCTCCGTCGACGATCCGCATCGCGGCGGTGGCCCCGACGCGCGAGGCGCGGCGCGCGAACGGGAGTGCTTACCTGAACGGAATGCCAGCGATTTTGTGAGTCATTTCGTTTGGAGGCTTGTTGATCGACTCCATTCACACGAATACAGTGACGCTACTCCGAGGACACGTCACCGCCGCAGCGACGCCACGAAACGTAGATGCACCGCGCATGACGCCACGAGCACCAGGGACGAGAGGCCGCCGCCCGAAGGCGCCACCCGGTGCGCCGCGCACCTCGCTCCCCGCCTCGAGCCCCGCCGATCACGCCGACCCCGCCATGCTCCGCGACTCCGACCCCGACCTCGACTCGACCGACGACAGCGGCCCCGCGCCGCTGCCGTCGCGCGAGCGCAAGGAGGGCCTGCTCACCGCCGCCGAGGTGCGCGCGGTCGAGGACGCCCACCCGGACGGGCTCACCGCCGTGCAGGTCGTCGACGTCTTCGTGCGCCGCGGCGTCCGCTTCTCGGAGGCCAGCTTCCGCAAGTACGTGCAGGTCGGGCTCCTGCCGCGCAGCCGGCGGGTCGGCCGCAAGGGCAAGCACAAGGGCTCGCTCGGCCTCTACCCGGCCAAGACCATCCGCCGCATCAACGAGGTCAAGCGGCTGATGGCGGAGGGCTACACGATCGACGAGATCGGCGCCCAGTTCCTCCACTTCACCGACCTCATCGAGAACCTCGACGAGGCGGTGGCGGAGCTGTGCGGCGAGCTCGACGCCGCCGTCACCGCCCCCGAGCTCGACGTCGCCACCCGCCGGGCGCTGGCCCGCGACGTCGCCCAGGCCCGCCAGCTCGCCGCCGAGCTGGTCGAGCGCCTGACCCAGGTGACCCACCGGGTGGCCGCCCCGCGGACCGCGCAGCTCCGCCGGAGCGGCGCCGCCGAGGCCGCCGAAGACCTTCTTTGACCGCACGCCACGCGATCGGTCCCGAGCACGAACCAGGAGACAGCGTCATGACCAACGACCAGCGAGATCAGAAGGGCAAGCGACGCCTCGCGCGGGGTTCACTCGGGCTCGCCATCGACGAGCTGGCCGCCGACAAGCGGCGGGCCGGGGCTGCCGCCGAGCTCGGCGTGCTGGCCCGCGGCCGCGCCGGCGAGGCCGGGGATGACGAGCTGGACGAGGACCTGCTCGACGAGGACGAGGAGGAAGACGAGGACGAGGAGGAGGACGAGCTCGACGGCGACGTCGAGGCCGCCGCCGCCGACGCCGACGAGGGCGGCGCCGAGGCCGACGAGGCCGGCGCCGACGGCGGACACGCGGCGGTCGCCGACGGCGATCTGCCGGCGGTCAGCCGCAAGGTGCGGCGCCGGCGCCGGCGCACGCGGCCGCGGTCGAAGACGATCGCGATGAAGCGGCTGACGCGCGAGGAGCTGCGGCTCGGCGCGCTCATGTACCCGCCCGTCGACGACGTCGCGCGCCCGCGCAACCGCGCCGAGTGCCGCGAGGAGGCCCGGCCGTGCCCGTGGGTCTCCTGCAAGCACCACCTCTACCTCGACGTGAACCCGGAGACCGGGTCGATCAAGATCAACTTTCCCGACCTCGAGCCGTGGGACATGGTCGAGACCTGCTCGCTCGACATCGCCGAGCGCGGCGGCATCACGCTCGAGGAGGTCGGCGAGATCATGAACCTGACCCGCGAGCGCATCCGCCAGGTCGAGGTGCGCGGCCTGCTCAAGCTCCGGATGGCGTCGCCGTCGCCCGACGAGGTCGGCGCCGCGCTGCTGCGCCGCCCCGGGCAGTGATCCCGCGACGCCGCGCGCGCTGCGCTCGGGACGAACGGGACGACCGGGACGAACGGGACGACGGGACGCGGCGGCGACGTCGCGGCTCGCACGCGGGGCATGGCGCCGCACCTTGACCCGGGGCGCGCGGCGGGCTAACCCGCGCCCATGCAACGCATCCGGCGAGCCCTCCTGTCGGTGTCGGACAAGCGCGGCCTGGTCGAGCTGGCGCGCGTGCTGGTCGGGCAGGGCGTCGAGCTCTTGTCGACGGGCGGCACCTTCGCGGCGCTGGCCGGCTCCGGCCTGCAGGTGACGCAGGTGTCGGAGCACACCGGCGCGCCCGAGATCCTCGACGGCCGGGTGAAGACCCTGCACCCGCGCATCCACGGCGGCCTGCTCGCCCGGCCGACGCCGGAGCACGAGGCGGAGCTGGCGGCGAACGGCATCGAGCCGATCGACCTCGTCGTCGTCAACCTCTACCCGTTCGCGGCGACGATCGCGAAGGCGGGCACCACGTTCGCCGACGCGATCGAGAACATCGACATCGGCGGGCCGGCGATGCTGCGGTCGGCGGCGAAGAACCACGAGCGGGTCACCGTCGTCGTCGATCCGGACGACTACGCGATGCTGATGGACCTGCTGGTCGCGACCGGCGGCGCGGTCCCCGCCGAGCACCGGCTGGCGATGGCGCGCAAGGCGTTCGCCCACACCGCCGCCTACGACGCGGCGATCGCGGCCTACCTGACGTCGATCGACGCCGGCGTCGCGCTCGACCCCGGCCAGGTGCCGACCCGCAAGCCGTTCCCCGACGTCATCGGCGGGCAGTGGCACAAGCTGTACGACCTGCGCTACGGCGAGAACCCGCACCAGGCGGCGGCGTTCTACCGCGAGGGGGCGAACCCGCTGCCCGGCTGGCCGGTCCGGCGGCCGACCCTCGCGAACGCCGACGTCCTCGGCGGCAAGCAGCTCTCGTACAACAACCTGCTCGACCTCGACGCCGCGCTGCGGCTCGCGCTCGAGTTCGACGACACCGTCGCCGTCGTCGTGAAGCACAGCAACCCGTGCGGCGTCGCCCACGGCGCGACCGCGGCGCAGGCGTACGCGCGGGCGCGCGCGGCCGACCCGGTGTCGGCGTTCGGCGGCATCGTCGCCGTCAACCGGCCGGTCGACGTCGAGCTGGCGGCGCTCCTGGCGGAGACGTTCCTCGAGTGCGTGATCGCGCCCGACTTCGAGGCGGGGGCGCGCGAGGTGCTGGCGCCGAAGAAGAACCTGCGGCTCGTGCGGGCGGCGGGCGACTGGCTGCCGACGTCGCCGGGCGAGGCGGCGGCGCCGCTCATCCTGCGCGCGGTCGCCGGCGGCGTGCTGGCGCAGACCGCCGACACCGGCCGCGTCGATCTGTCGACGGCGAAGGTCGCGACCCGGCGCGCGCCCGCGGCGAACGAGCTGGCCGACCTGACGTTCGCGTGGCGGGTCGCCAAGCACGTCAAGTCGAACGCGATCGTCTTCGCCCGCGACGGCGTGACGCTCGCGATCGGCGCCGGCCAGATGAGCCGCGTCGACTCGGTGAAGATCTGCGAGCTGAAGGCGGGCACCGCGCTCACCGGCAGCGCGGTCGCCTCCGACGCGTTCTTCCCGTTCCGCGACGGCGTCGACGTGCTGGCGCGCGCGGGGGCGACCGCGGTCGTCCAGCCCGGCGGGTCGGTGCGCGACGACGAGGTGATCGCCGCCGCCGACGAGCACGGGCTGGCGATGGTGCTGACCGGCATGCGCCACTTCCTCCACTGACCCGTCGATGAGGCGCCTGGCGTGAAGATCCTCGTCGTCGGCGGCGGCGGCCGCGAGCACGGGCTGGTCTGGCGGCTGCGCGCGGGCGGCCACGACGTCGTCGCCGCGCCCGGCAACCCGGGCATCGCCGCGATCGCCGCCTGCGCGCCGGTGGCGGCCGGCGATCTCGACGGCCAGGTCGCGCTCGCGGTCGCGCGCGGCGTCGACCTCGTCGTGGTCGGCCCCGAGGCGCCGCTGTGCGCCGGCCTCGCCGATCGGCTGCGGGCCGCCGGCGTGCCCTGCTTCGGCCCCGGCGCCGACGGCGCGCGGCTCGAGGGCTCGAAGGCCTTCTCGAAGCAGCTCTTCGCGCGCCACGGCGTCCGCACGGCCGCGTTTCGCGTGTGCACGACCGCCGCCGAGGCCGACGCGGCGATCGCGGAGCTCGGCGGCGCGGTGGTGGTCAAGGCCGACGGGCTGGCCGCCGGCAAGGGCGTCGTCGTCGCCGCCGACGAGGCCGAGGCGCGCGCCGCCGCCGCCGCGATGCTGGGCGGCCGGTTCGGCGCCGCCGGCGCGACGCTCGTGATCGAGCAGCGCCTCGACGGCCGCGAGGTGTCCGTGCTCGCGCTCACCGACGGCCTCCGCCTCGAGGTGCTGGCCCCCGCCGAGGACCACAAGACGCTGCTCGACGGCGACCGCGGGCCGAACACCGGCGGCATGGGCACGGTGTCACCCGCCTGGATCGACGACGCGACCCTCGCGCGGGTGCGCCGCGAGGTGCTGGAGCCGACGGTCGCCGGCCTCGCCGCCGACGGCATCGACTACCGCGGCGTGCTGTTCGCCGGCCTGATGATCGATCGCGCCGGCACGCCGTGGCTGCTCGAGTACAACTGCCGCCTCGGCGATCCGGAGACCCAGCCGGTGATGGCGCGGCTGCGCGGCGACCTCGGCGCCGTGCTGGCCGGCGCGGCGCGCGGCGAGCTGCCGGAGGGTGAGCTCGGCTGGGATCCGCGGGCGGCGGTCTGCGTCGTCCTCGCGGCCGCCGGCTATCCGGACGCGCCGCGCCAGGGCGACGTCATCCGCGGCGTCGACGAGGCGGAGGCGCTCGGCGACGTCGTCGTCTTCCACGCCGGCACCGCGACGCGCGACGGCGCGCTCGTCACCGCCGGGGGCCGCGTCCTCGGCGTCACCGCGCTCGGCGACGATCGCGCGGCCGCGCGGGCGCGCGCGTACGAGGCCGCCGACCGGATCGAGTTCGCCGGACGGCAGCTCCGCCGGGACATCGGCGATCGCCGGCGGTGATACTGTGGGCGCATGCCGGAGCTGGCGCCGTTCCGCGGCCTCCTGTTCGATCACACCAAGGTCACCCTCGGCACGGCGGTGGCGCCGACCGCCGCGCTCGTCGACCCGGCGGCGCGCGCCGCGCTGCTCGCCTCCGATCCGCACAACGTCGCCCGCCTGATCGTCGCCGACAACGACGGCGAGCGCGAGGCGTCGGCGAAGGAGCTGGCCGGCTGGCGGGCGAGCGAGAAGCTGCGCCGCGATCCGAGCCGGTCGATCTACCGGATCGTCGAGACCGCGCCGCCGGCGGTCCCCGGCGCGCGCCCGCCGGTGCGCCGCGGCGTGATCGCGGCGATCCGGCTCGAGACCGGCGGCGACACGCGGATGGGCGTCGCCGAGCGGGCGATCCCGGCGCGCGTCGAGGAGCGGGTGGCCAGCCTGAAGGCGACCGGGCTGCAGGTCGAGCCGCTGCTGGCGACCTACGCCGACGCGCCGGGCGAGGTCGAGCGCCTGCTCCGCCAGGGCGAGACCCGCACGCCGACGATCGACCTCACCACCGCCGACGGCGTGCGCCACCAAGTGTGGCGGATCGCCGACGCCGAGCTGATCGGCAAGGTGCGGCGGGCGATGATGGCGAAGAAGCTGCTGCTGCTCGACGGCGCGCACGCGTACGCGGCGATGCTCGCCTACCGCGATCACCTGGCGAGCCGGGTCGGCGGCGCCGGCCTCGCCCAGTACGCCTCGCCGCAGTACGGGCTCGTCCACCTCTGCGCCGCGAACGACGAGGGGCTGGCGCTGCGGCCGACCCACCGGGTCCTCCTCGACGTCGGCGGCTTCGATCGCAAGACGTTCCTCGCCCGCGCGGCGGAGTTCTTCACCGTCGAGGTCGTGCGCGGCGGCGGCACCGACGCCGGCGCCGTGCTGACCGCGCTCGAGCAGACGCACGCGCACCTGCCGGCGATCGCGGTCGCGCTGCCCGGCGAGCGCGACGCCTGGCGGCTGACGCTCGATCCGCACATCGATCCGCGCAACCACGGCGTCGCCGGGCATCCGTCGGTCGCGCGGCTCGACGTCAACCTGCTGCACGGCCTGGTCTTCGAGCACATCCTCGGGCTCGGCGCCGCGGCGCAGGATACCGGGCGGTACGTCCGCTACCTGACCGATCCCGCGGCGGCGCTCGCCACGCTCACCACCGCGGGCGTCCAGGCGGCGTTCCTGCTGGGGACGCCGAAGCTCGAGGTCGTGCGCCACGTCGCCGACGTCAACGAGCTGCTGCCCCCGTACTCGGTGCGGGCGTTCCCCGAGCTGACCGCCGGCCTGGTGTCGGCGGCGATCGATCCCGACGAGGATCTGATGTAGCGGTCCCGCGAGCGCTCGCCCGCGCGCTCGACGATGGACTCGGGGCTCGGGCGGGGCGACGCGAGCGGCCGCCATGCCCGGCGGGTTCCGAGCGGTCAGCGGGCGCGGCGGGGCAGGCCGTTCCAGCGCAGGATCTGGATGTCGTTGTCGGCGTAGCCGGAGTCGGCGATCCGCTGGCGCTTGGGCGAGTCGAACAGGGTGTGGACCATGACGTCGTCCTGGTCGAGCACGCCGGGGACGCCGTGGTCCTCGGCGAGCGCGCCGACGTGGCCGGGGAAGAGGATCATGTCGCCGGCGGCGGTGAACGGGATCGCCTGGCCGGCGGCGTCGCGGTAGACGCCGTCGGTGGCGAGCGAGCCGCGCGCGAGCGTGCGGGCGTGCTGGCCGAGGCTGCCGGTGTAGCCGTACGGGACGGCGAGGCCGAGGCGGCGGGCGCCGTAGACCATGAGGTCGGCGCAGTCGGCGCCCTCGAGCCGCTCGCTCTGGTGGGTGCGATCGGTCGAGCCGGCCGACGCCCAGATGTATGGTTGACCATACATCTCCTCGAGCATGCCGAGGAAGCTGTCGTCGTGGCGCAGCGAGACCCGCTGGACGTCGTCGGTGAGCCCGCCGGAGCCGCGGCCGCGCACCGACTCGGCGCCGGGGCTGGCGACGACGCGGTCGCCCTGGCGGACGAGGACCTGGTAGCGCATCGTGCCGACGCCGTCGCCGTGATCGGGCGTGAGGGTGGGGCGGACGTCGGCGGCGAGCGCGCCGCCGCGGGCGGGCAGCGTGGTCGCCCGGTACGGCACGCGCTCGAAGCGGAAGACGCCCGACGACGTGTTCGACATGCTGGCGACGGTCGGCTCGATGCGGTGCCACCACAGCGACATCGCCGGCGCGTCGGCGAGCGGCGCGGGGGCGAGCAGCTTGCCGCGCCAGCGGACGCTGCCGGCGTCGCTGTACCAGCGGGTGGTGGCGCCGTCGGCGACCTCGACGAGCGCGTAGAGGGTGACGCCGTCGGCGAGCCGCGCGCGCTTCGGCGTGGCATCGGCGGGCGCCTCGCTGCCGCCGACCCGCGAGACGACGTGGACCGCGCGGACAGTGCCGGTCGCCTGCTCGCGGCCGATCGACGTGGCGGCGGCCAGGTCGGCGGCGGTCGGCGCGGGTGCGGCCGCGGGCGCGGGCGCGGGCGC
>DASZXE010000688.1:0-5305 GCA_035546475.1 Kofleriaceae bacterium | reverse complement strand
TCACCGCGCGTGCGCCCGGGCGCGGATGGTGTGAGTGTGCTCGCACGCCCGCTGGATCACGTCGACGATCGTCTGGCGGTCCCACGGCTTGCCGACGACGGTGAACAGCGCGCCGACCTCCTCCAGGTGGCGCACCTCCGGCGTGTCGACGTAGCCGGTGATCATCACGATCGCGACCTGCTGCGCCTGGTGGGCGTGCTGCACGAACGCCGACCCGTTCATCCCCGGCATGCCGTAGTCGGTGAGGACGACGTCGAACTCGCGGTCGGCGAGCAGCTCGAGCCCCGCCGGCCCCGACGACGCGGTCGCGATGTCGAACTGACGGCGCCAGACCCGGCGGAACGTCTCGAGGTTCTGGACCTCGTCGTCGACGATCAGCACGCGCGGGCGGGTGGTCACGGGCTCGGGTACGCCGACCATGCTCCCTGGTTCGACCTGAATCGGCGCGTGGATAGAAGCGCGTCCATCGATCGCACCCCTTTGTGTACGATGCGCCCATGGAGCTTCGCTTGCTCGTGCTCGTGGGGCTCGGGCTCGTCGTCGTCGTCGGCGGCGGATGTGGGGGCGAGACCTCCTTGTGCCCCGGGCTGCCGTCGGCACCGGCGGTGCTCGAACCCGTCATCGGCCGCATCGACGTGACCGCGCAGACCTTGCGCATCACCTCCTCGCCGTTCGTCAACACGGTCGCGGACGGCCACGCCGGCAGCCAGTTCGAGATCTGGCTGGTGAACGACGCCGGCGACCGCCGCGAGCGCGTCTGGACCGCCGACATCGAGCAGCCTGCCGACCCGGCGAAGCTGACCGCGGTGACGCTCGCCGACGGTGCCTTCGAGGGCATCGCCCTGCCCGACGCCGCGCTGTCGCCGTGGACCGACTACGTGGTGCGCGTGCGCTACCGCGACGCGTGCGGCGCGTGGAGCGACTGGAGCGCCGACCGCCGGTTCCGCACCGACGACGGCGGCAACGAGATCTTCGATCCGTCGCAGATCCGCACCGTCTACCTCGACATCCCGCCCGACAGCATGCAGGCGATGGAGGCGGAGGCGGTCGGACCGTGGCCGTATCCGCCGCAGCGCCACTACCAGCGCGGCACGTTGACGTTCGAGGGGCTCGTCTTCGACGACGTCGGCGTGAAGGTGAAGGGCGGCTGCGGCTCGTCGCGCCACACGAACCAGAAGGCCGGCCTGAAGATCAGCCTGACCTGGGACGACCCGGCGGTGCCCGGCTGCCCGGCCTCGCGCCGGCTGTTCGGGCAGACCCACCTGACGCTCAACAACATGGTGCAGGACCCGACCTTCGAGCGCGAGCGGCTGGCGTACGAGCTGTTCCGGGCGGCCGGCGTGCCGGCGCCGCGCGCCGCGCACGTGCGCGTCGTCGTCAACGGCGAGGACTGGGGGCTCTACC
This sequence comes from Kofleriaceae bacterium, assembly GCA_035546475.1. Classification (GTDB taxonomy): domain Bacteria; phylum Myxococcota_A; class Polyangia; order Haliangiales; family Haliangiaceae; genus UBA2376. Next base: position 3,901 of record DASZXE010000688.1, on the reverse strand, counting down.
TGCACCTCGAGAGCACCGACCGCCGCTTCTTCGCGCGCTGGCTGCCGTCGAGCCACGGCATGCTCTACGAGGGCGGACCGTTCTGCGACGTCATCCCGAACCAGATCCCGCCGGCGGGCGGCCAGCAGTGCTGGGACGAGGGCTTCACGACCGACGAGTGCTCGACGCCCTCGCCCGGCGACGATCCGACCGACTGGAGCCTGCTCGAGCAGCTCGGCGACCAGGTGGCCGCGCTGCCACAGGGCCAGTTCTACCCGGGCGTCGGCGACTTCTTCGATTACGACGAGTTCCTGACGTCGTGGGCAGTCGGCGCGGTCATCGACAACTGGGATGGTTACCAGTATGGCAATGTCAACAACTACCGCGTCTATCACGATCCCTCGACGGGGCTGTGGTCGCTGATCCAGACCGGGCTCGACAACACGTTCGACTCGAATCCGAACTTCGACTTCTGGGGGGCGCCGTCGGTGCTGGCGGCGCGCTGCCTGCAGGAGCCCGCGTGCAAGGCGGCGTTCGCGGCGAAGGTCGCGCAGGTGAACGATCTGATGGAGTCGCTGGACCTCGCCGACGAGGCCGAGGCGATCCAGACCCAGATCGCGCCCGAGGTGGCGACCGATCCGCGCAAGGAGGAGAGCGCCGCGGCGGCGGCCGGCGCCCACGCGAACCTCGTCGACTTCCTCCGCCAGCGCCCCGCCGCGGTCCGCGCCAACCTCGCCGCCCACGGCTTCTGACCGGCGGCCGCGGCCGCGCGCTGCGCCCGACGGGCTTCGTCTGCACGACGGACCGCGGTGCGGAACTTGTATGGGCAGGGGCGAGGCGACCGTGGCCGACGAGTGAACGCCCAGATGGGAGGGCGATGAGATGCAGCCCACACAATTTCGCCCCACGTGGGGCAGTCGTGCAGTGGACCGACGCGGGCCGAGGATGACGCCGAGCGTGAAGGGCGTGGCGCTGGCCGCGCTCGTGCTCGCCGGGTGTCAGCAGGACAACCGCGAGATCGTGCGGCGGATCGATGCGATCTCGCAGCGCATCGACCGGCTGGGTGCCGCGGCGCCCGCGGGTGCGCCGGCGGTGGCGGTGGCGGGGGCGCCGGCGGTGGGGCAGGCGCCGGTCGGGCCCGACCCGTCGAAGACGTACGCGATCCCGACGGACGATCTGCCGGCGGTCGGCTCGCCCGAGGCGCTCGTCACGATCGTCAAGGCGTACGAGTACGCGTGCCCGTTCTGCGAGCAGGCGCGCGCGACCGAGCAGCAGCTCCGCGACGCGTACGGCGACAAGGTGCGCTTCGTCTACGCGCCGTTCGTCGTCCATCCGCAGCTCGCGACGCTGCCGATGGAGAGCGCGTGCGCCGCGTTCAAGCAGGGCAAGTTCGGCGCGATGAACGACCTGCTGTGGGAGAAGGCGTTCAAGACGCGGCAGTTCGATCAGGCGAACATGGACGCGCTCGCGCGGGCGGCGGGCCTCGACCCGGCGCGCTTCGATGCCGACGAGACCGGCGAGTGCGCGGCGTGGGTGACGCGCCACCAGGCGGTCCTGCGCGGCTTCGGCGTCAACGCGACGCCGTCCTTCTTCGTGAACGGCCGCTACCTGTCGGGCGTGGTGTCGCTGGCGACCTTCAAGCCGATCATCGACGACGAGCTGAAGAAGGCCGAGGACCGGGTCGCGCGCGGGACGCCGGCCGCCGACTATTACCAGCGGTGGGTGGTCGCCGTCGGAACGCCGAGGTTGTAGGCGTGCAGCGGGTCGGGGTCGCCGTCGGGGTCGCCGTCGGGGTCGCCGGCTGCTGGCGAGCGTCGTCGGTGACGCACGCGGCGCGCCCGCCCGCCGCCGCGCCGGACCTGGTGGCCCGGGTGACGAGCAACGTCGCGCGCGCCGACTACGCCGGCTCCGGCGAGTGCGTCTCGTGTCACCCGCAGATCTACGCGGCGTGGCAGGCGTCGCCCATGCGGCGGATGACCCGCCTCGCGACCCTCGACGCGATCCGCGCGCCGTTCGACGGCTCGCGGTTCGAGAGCGGCGGCGACACCGCGACGATGGACACGCTCGACGGCCGCCGCTACCTGTCGCTCGACTCGCACCTCGACGGCCGCCACCGCTTCCGCATCACGAAGGTGATCGGCGGCCGCTACCGCGAGGACTACGCCGGCGTCGACGTCACCGGCGCCGCCGACCCGGCGACCGCGTGGGGCGTCGAGCGCGTGCTGCCGGTCTCGTTCGTCTACGCGACCGGCTCCTGGCGCTACAAGGGCTACTCGGTGATGAACCCCGAGCGGCCGGGCATGCGCGCGCGGCCCGCGTGGTCGACGCAGTGCATGGGCTGCCACAACACGGTGCCCGCGCTGTCGATGCTGTACGACGACCTGTACGGACCCGGGGCGCCGCCGTACCAGGGCTCGGTCACCGACGACCTGCTGCCGCCGGCGCGCACCTGGCGGCTCGACGTCACCGACGGCGGCGGGCTGGCCGGCGCGATCGCCGGCGAGGTGACGCGGATCGGCGGGCAGCCACCGGCCGGCGCCGGGCTGCGCGCGCTGTTGCCGGCGGCGATCAGCGAGACGCGCCGCTACTTCGGCGCCGCCGATCTGGTGGAGCTCGGCATCGGCTGCGAGAGCTGCCACGGCGGCGCCGCCCAGCACGTCGCCGATCCGGACGTGCGGCCGTCCTTCGAGCCGCGCAGCCCGTTCCTCCAGGTGCGCACCGCCGCCGGCGCCGCGCCGACCCGCAGCCAGGCGATCAACCACGTCTGCGCGCGCTGCCACACCGTGCTGTTCACCGGCTATCCGTGGACGTGGGAGGGCGGCCGGCGCACCGACCCGCAGCCCGGCGGCAGCGTCATCAACTCCGGCGAGGCGCGCGACTTCCTGCTCGGCGGCTGCGCCGACCAGTTGAGCTGCGTCGCGTGCCACGACCCGCACACCGAGGACAGCCGCGCCCGCCTCGACGCGCTGGCGGGCCCGACCGGCGACGCGCTCTGCACCGGCTGCCACCGCGCGTACGCCGGGGCCGGCGCGGCGCAGGCGCACGGCCACCACGCGCCGGGCACCGCCTCGTGCGTCGACTGCCACATGCCGCGCAAGAACATCGGCCTCGCGTACGGCCTCACGCGCTACCACCGCATCGGCGCGCCGACCGATCGCGCGCGCGTCGAGGGCGACCGGCCGCTCGAGTGCGCGCTCTGCCACACGCAGGCGACGGTCGGGTCGCTCGTCGACCAGATGGAGCGCTGGTGGGGCACGCGCTACGACCGCGGCGCGCTGCGCGCCCTCTACGGCGACGACCTCGGCGTCGGCGCGCTCACCGCGACGCTCGCCCGCGGCAAGCCGCACGAGCAGGCGGCCGCCGCCGCGGCGCTCGGCGAGCGAGGCACCGCCGCCGACGTGCCGGCGATCGCCGCGGTGCTCGACGACGACGTCCCGCTCGTCCGCTACGTCGCGCGCCGCGCGCTCGAGCGGCTGACCGGCAAGCCGGTGCCGATCGACGTCGGCGCGCCGGCCGCCGACGTCCGCCAGCAGGTCGCCCGCTGGCTCGCGACCCGTTGACGGGCGCGGTCAGAAGGGGATGGCCTTGCGGGGCCCGGCGTCGTGGAGGACGCAGCGCTTCGCCTCGCACGTCGTCGTGTAGCGGCCCTCGTTCTCCATGCGGCGGCGCTCGTAGTCGGGGCCGCCCATGGCGCACTCCTCGCGGCGGACCGGGTAGGCCTTGCGGACGGCGTCGAGCGTCGCGCTGGCGACCGCCAGCGGGTCGCCGGGGAAGCAACTGCTGGTGCGGAAGTAGACGGTGCAGTCGGCGTCGACGGGGCTGGCGTCGAGGCCGGGCGCGCCGCTCGTCGTGGTCGACGGCGTGGGCGGCGGCCGCACCGGCGGCGGCGGGGGCGGCGGGGGCGGCGGCGCGGGCGGCGTGG
>DASZXE010000687.1:0-10382 GCA_035546475.1 Kofleriaceae bacterium | reverse complement strand
CGCCGGCGCCCTCCGCGCTCGGGTCGCCAGGCCCCTCGGGCTCGCTCCGCCGCGACGCGCGCGAGCGCAAGTTCGTCTACGTGATCGACGGCGTCATCCGCGGCGTGCCCGCGCTCGAGCGCCGGCTCGGCGCCGCCGACGCCGCCGGCCTGGTCGCCGACTTCCGCAAGGTCGCCCGCGACGTCGCCTTCAAGCACGACGCCCTCGACGATCGCGCGGAGGCGCCCGCCGGCACGCTGCGCCTGATCGTCGGCCTGCCGGTCGCCGGCGAGGACGACGCCGACCGCGCGATCCGCCTCGCGCTGGCGCTGGTCGACGCCCTCGACGGCATCGGCTCCGCCGTCGAGCCGGAGCTGCGGCTCGCGATCGGCATCCAGCGCGGCGCCGCCACCGTGCTGCGCCGCGGCAGCGAGGCGTCGTTCGAGCTCGAGGCCACCACCACCGGCTTCGCCGCCGCGCTCGCCCGCGCCGCCCAGCCGGCCGAGATCCTCGTCGGCGGCCGCGTCTACCGCAGCGCGCGCGCCGACTGGACGTTCGAGGCGCTGCCCGCGATCGAGCTGCCGGCCGACGCCGACGCCGGCGCGTCGGGCGCCTTCCGCGTCGACGACACCGAGCCCGGCGTCCGCCACGCGCGCGTCTATCGCCTGAGCGGCCCGAAGGACCGCGCGCAGCGGGTGCGCGAGCGGCGCCCGGCGGCGGCGCTGTTCGGCCGCGAGATCGAGCTGAAGAGCCTGCGCGACGCCTACCGCGACGTCCGCATCGCCCGCAAGAAGCGGCAGCTCGCGCTGGTCGGCGACCACGGCGTCGGCAAGCGGTCGCTGGTCGCCGCGTTCCTCGCCGGCATCCCCGCCGACGAGGCGTACGTGCTGCGCACCGCGACGCGGGTCGGCACCGCGATGACGCCGTTCGGGGTCATCGCCGACCTGACGCGCGAGATCCTCGGCCTCGCCGACGGCGCCGAGCCGCACGAGGTGTCGCGCCGCCTCCACCTCGCCGCGCCGATGCTCTACCGCGACACCGATGATCCGCGCGAGGTGAAGGGCGCGCTGCAGGTCATCGGCATGCTGCTCGGCGTGCGGCCCGGCCCCGACGCCGTCGAGCTCGATCCCGACGAGCGCCGCCAGCGGGTCTTCGACATCATGCTGCGCGTCGAGCAGCGGCTCGACGCCGGCAAGGCGCTGGTCGTCGTCGGCGAGGACGTCCACTGGAGCGACCAGGAGAGCCTCGAGCTGTTCGCCGAGCTGATGAAGGTGCCGACCGCGCGGCCGATCCTCGGCATCGTCACCACCCGGCCGTCGCGCCGCATCCTCGACGTCGCGGCCGCCGCCGGCACCGAGGTGCTGCACGTCGACGAGCTCGACGCCGAGGCGCGCCGCACGCTGGTCCGCTCGCGCTTCGTGCCCGGCGCCGAGATCGGCCCGCTCGCCGACCAGCTCCTCGCGCGCGCCGGCGGCAACCCGTTCTTCATCCTCGAGATGCTCGACGCCCTCGCCGAGCGCGGCGTGATCGCCGAGGCGCCCGGCGCGGGCGGCCGCTACGCGTGGGTCAAGCCGGACGCGCCGCTGCAGGTGCCGACGTCGATCGAGGACCTGCTCATCACCCGCATCGACAACCTGCCCGACGGCGAGAAGCAGGTGCTCTTGACCGCGTCGGTCGTCGGCCGCACGGTGCCGGCGCCGGTGCTGGCGTCGATGCTCGGCAAGAGCCCGCGCGCCGAGCTCGACGAGCTGGTGCGCCGCGGCCTGCTGGTCGCCGCCGAGGGCGAGCACCGGTTCAAGAACGACATGATCATGACGGTCGCCTACGGCCTGGTCTCCGCCGAGGAGAAGATCCGGCTCCACCGGATCGTCGCCGAGCGGATCGCGACCGGGCCGAGCTACCGGCCGGGCCAGGACGACGCCCACGTCGCGCGCCACCTCGAGCTGGCCGGCGACGCCGGGGCCGCGGCCGATCGCTACCTGCGCGCGGCCACCCACGCGATCGACGTCGGCGGCAACACCGACGCGTTCCGCCAGCTCACCCGCGCGCTCAAGCTCTTGCCGGCCGGCGATCACCTGCGGCGGTTCCAGGCGCGCCGCCAGCGCGAGGAGATCCTGCGGCGGATGGCGCGGCGCCCGCAGCAGCTCCGCGAGCTGGCCGCGCTGCGCAAGGACGCCGAGGCGCTCGGCGATCCGCAGAAGCTCGCCCTCGCCCACGCGCTGGCGGCGCAGTTCTACATCGACGTCGGCAAGGCGCCGGCGGCGGCGCGCGCGGTGACCGCGTCGCTCCAGCACGCGCGCGACAGCGGCGATCACCTGGCCGCCGCCGAGGGGCTGCGGCTGCGCTCGGCGATCGCGCGGCTGGTCGGCAACAACGACGACTCGCTGCGGCTGTGCGACGAGGCGCTCGGGCTGTGCGGCCCGCAGGGTGGCACCGATCACCAGCCGGCCCTGCGCACGCGGGCGTCGATCCTGATCGACCAGGGCACGACGCTGTGGAACATGGGCCGGCTCGAGGCGGCGATCGAGGCGTACGCCGAGGCGCTGGTCATCTACCGCGCGCTCGGCCTGCCGCGGCAGGAGGCGCGCGCGCTCAACAACATGGGCATCGTCTTCTCGTCGCTCGGCGAGTACGAGGAGGCGCTCGCCCACTACAAGTCGAGCCTGAAGATCGACCAGCAGCTCGGCGACCGGTCGGGCGTCGCGCTCAAGCTCGGCAACCTCGGCCAGGCGTACGCCGACCTCGGCGACGTCGATCGCGCCGAGGGCTACCTGGCGAAGGCGATGCGGATGGGCGAGCAGACCGGCGACACCTCGAGCATGGCGGACGCGGCGATCTCGTGGGGGCAGGCGAAGCTGGCGCGCGGCGATCACGCGGCGGCGCTCGCGCTCCTCGAGCGTGGCCGCGAGCTGGCGACCGAGAACCGCGAGCGCTTCCAGGAGATCCGCGCGCTCGAGTACATCGCGCTCGGCCAGCTCGAGGCCGGCCAGCCGCCGGAGGGCGCGCTCGAGCTGGCGCGGTCGGCGACCGAGCTCGCGCGCCGGATGCCGATGGCGGTCGGCGTGATCCACGGCCTCGCGGTGCAGGCGCTCGCGCTGTCGCGGCTCGGCCGCCATGCCGAGGCGGTCGCCGCCGCCGACCTCGCCGCCGCGCGGGTCGCCGAGCAGACCCGCCCCGAGGGAGCCGAGCACCTCCACCACTGGCACGCGCAGGTGCTCGCCGCCGCCGGCGACGTCGACGGGGCCGCCGCCGCCTGGCGCCGCGCGGCCGCCGAGATCGACGCCAAGAGCGAGCGGCTGCGTGACCCCGCGCTGCGCGCCGCCTACCTCGCCTCCCGCACCGTCACCGCCGTCCGCCGCGCGCTCGGCGGCTGACCGCGGCGGCGCTCGCGGCCGGCGCGGCCGCGCCGTCGATGACGGAGCGTGCCGCCCGCGGGCGAGGCCAGCACGGTCCCCCCTTCTGTCGGCGCCACTCGCCGCCGGGCCGCGCCGCGCGCAGCCTGACGTCGCCGCCCCACGCGAGGCTTCGAGGAGTCGTCGAGCCGGCCCGCCGGCCGGATCTCGGGCGTTCCGGCGGGGCGATCCCGATTCTTGTCGCGGCGACCGCGCGCACGCATGATGCCGCGAATGCCCGACGCCCCGCCTCCACCGAAGCGCCACCTGCGCGGCGCCGTGGCCGTCGGAGTCGGCATCTTCCTGTCGCGGATCGCCGGCCTCGTGCGCGAGCGCGTCTTCGCCCACTACATGGGCCGGTCCGAGGCCGCCGGCGCCTTCCGCGCCGCGCTGCGCATCCCCAACATCCTCCAGAACCTGCTCGGCGAGGGCGTCCTCTCGGCGTCGTTCATCCCGGTCTACAGCCGGCTGCGCGCGCAGGGCCGCGACGCCGACGCCGAGCGGGTCGCCCGCGCGGTCGGCACCCTGCTCCTCCTCGCCGCGTCGATCGTCTCGCTGCTCGGCGTCGTCGCCGCGCCGCTGATGGTCGACCTCATCGTCCCCGGCTACTCGGGCGAGACCCGCGCGTCGACGATCCGGCTGGTCCAGATCCTGTTCCCCGGCGTCGCGCTGCTCGTCATGTCGGCGTGGTGCCTGGGCGTGCTCAACAGCCACCGCCGCTTCTTCCTCTCCTACGTGTCGCCCGTCCTGTGGAACGCGGCGCTGGTCGCCACCGCCGTCGTCGCCGCGCGCCGGCTCGCCGATCCGGCCGGCTTCGACATGGCGATCTGGCTCGCGTGGGGCGCCGTCATCGGGTCGGCGCTGCAGTTCCTCGTCCAGTTCCCGTCGGTGATCGTGCTCGTCCGCGGCGTGCGGCCGACCCTCGCCGTCCGGGATCCGGACGTCCGCGCGACCCTGCGCGCGTTCGGCCCGGTCTTCGTCGGCCGCGGCTCGGTCCAGCTCTCGTCGTACCTCGACCAGTGGCTGGCCAGCTACCTCGGCGCCGCGACCGTCGCGGCGATGGCGTTCGTGCAGACCCTCTACACGCTGCCGGTCAGCCTGTTCGGCATGGCGGTCTCCGCCGCCGAGCTGCCCGAGATGTCGGGCGCCACCGGCGACGACGACGCGGTCGCCGCCCACCTGCAGCGGCGCCTGCGCGTCGCGCTCCGCCGCGTCGTCTTCCTGGTCGTGCCGTCGGCGGTCGCCTTCGTCATGATCGGCGGCGTCATCGTCGGCCTGCTCTTCCAGAGCGGCAACTTCGCGGCGAGCGACACCGCGAGCGTCTGGCTCATCCTGTCGGGCTCGGCGATCGGGCTGTCGGCCGGCACCCAGGGCCGCCTGCTCAACTCCGCCTTCTACGCGCTGCGCGACACCCGCACGCCGCTCTACGCCGCGCTGGTCCGCGTCGGGTTCACGTTCGGCGCCGGCGGCGCGGTCGTGCTGCTCCGCCACCGCTTCGGCTACGGCCCCGACGGCGCCGCGTTCGGCCTCACCGCCTCCGCCGGCATCGCCGCCTGGATCGAGTTCCTGCTGCTCGACCGCTGGCTCGGCCAGCGCATCGGCAAGGTGCCGATCCCGACCCGCCTCGGCCTCGGCGCGCTCGCGCTGGCGTCGGTCGCCGGCGCGGTCGCCGCCGGCGCCGCCTGGATCGTCCGCCACCAGCTCCACCACGGCCCGGTGCCGCAGGCCGCGGTCGCGCTGCCGATCTTCGCGGGCATCTACCTCGGCGGCGCGGCGCTCGCCCGCGTCCCGGAGGCCGACGCCTTCGTCGGCCGCCTGCTCCGCCGGCGCCGTCGCTGACCCGCCGCCCGCGGCCCTCACCGACGACGATTTTGGCGCTGTCCCACCCTTCCCGGCGCCGGTGGACCGCGTACGCTCGGCGGCCATGGGCAATCCATTCGTGCATCTCGATCTCGCCTGTGACGATCCCGAGGCGGCGAAGAAGTTCTACAAGTCGATCTTCGACTGGAAGTTCCAGGACTTTCCGGCGATGAGCTGGACCGGCATCGACGTCGGCACCGGCACCGGCGGCGGCCTCGGCAAGAAGCAGCAGCCCGGCACGCCGACGGCCTGGACCGCCTACGTGAACGTCGACGACGTCAAGAAGACGATCGAGAAGGCGAGGAAGGCCGGCGCGACGATCCTCCTGCCGTTCATGGAGGTGCCCAACATGGGCTACCTCGCCGTCTTCCAGGATCCGCAGGGCGCGCAGATTGGCGTCTGGCAGAACGCCGCGAAGCCGGCGACCGCCGCGCCGCCGGCCGCCGAGGAGCAGGCCGCCGCCAGGCCGAAGGACGCCGCGAAGGAGCCCGGCAAGCTCGAGCCGAAGGCCGCGAAGGCGCCGAAGGTCGAGCCGAGGGCCGAGCCGAAGGCCGAGCCCAGGCCGGCCGCGAAGAAGCTCGAGCCGGGCCCGAACAAGACGTCGATGCGCCCGCCGCCGGTCGCCCCGAAGGCGCCCGCGAAGGCCCCCGCCAAGGCGCTGCCCGCCGCCAAGGCGCCCGCCAAGGCCCTGCCCGCCGCCGCCGCGCCCGCGAAGAAGCCCGCCGCCAGGCCGACGAAGAAGTGAGCGCGCCCTCGCGCCGCCCGGGGTGCTAAACACGGGCCGTGCCTCCCGCCCTGCCCCCGCCGCGCCGCGTGCGCGGCCGGCTCCTGCTCCTCGGCCTCGCGCTCCTGATCATCGCGGTGGTCATCCCCACGGTGGTCCTGCCGACGGTGATCTTCCCGCCGGCGAAGCCGAAGCTCGACGACCTCGGCGAGCTGCCGCCGTTCCACCTGACGGATCACACCGGCGCCGCGCTCACGAACGACTCGCTGCGCGGCCACGTCACCGTCGTCAACTTCATCTTCACGCGCTGCGACACCGTCTGCCCGATCACCAGCGCGAAGATGCGGACGATCCAGGACCGCACGAACGACGAGCCGTCGATCAAGCTGCTCTCGATCACGGTCGATCCCGCCCACGACGACGTGCCCGCGCTCGCCGCCTACGCGAAGAAGCAGGGCGCCGACGACCGCCGGTGGCGGTTCGCGCGCGGCGACATCGGCGCGATCACCGCGCTCGTCGACCAGGGCATGCACATCGGCTTCGAGGACCGCGGCGGCACGACGCCGTCGGGCGCGCCCAACATCGCCCACGACAGCCACTTCGTCCTCGTCGATCAGGACCTCCACATCCGCGGCTACTACGACTCCGACGACTGGCCGCGCATCGAGGCGATGATGAAGCACGCGCGCTACCTCACGCGCCGCGGCCCCGGCCGCCACCCCGCGCCGCCACCCGCGCCGCCGACGATCGCCGGTACGCCGGGTTGATCGGGCCCGCAGCGGCCCGCACACTCGCCGCGTGGGCCTCGCGACCCCGCTCGCCGTCACGCAGCTCCTGATCGGGACGCTCATCCTCTTCTGGGGCTCCGAGTGGCTGGTGCGCGGCTCGGCCACGCTCGCGCGCACGCTCGGCGTGAAGTCGCTGGTCATCGGCCTCACCGTCGTCGCCTACGGCACGTCGGCGCCCGAGCTGGCGGTGTCGACCGAGGCCGCCACCGGTCACCTCACGCCGGTCGCGCTCGGCAACGTCATCGGCTCGTGCGCCGCCAACATCAGCCTCATCCTCGGCCTCACCGCGCTCATCGCCCCGCCCACCGTCGACAGCCGCATCATCAAGCGCGAGGTGCCGGTGCTGCTGCTGTCGGTCGTCGCCATCCCGGTGACGCTCTACGACGGCGTCATCAGCCGCACCGAGGGCCTCGTGCTGGTCGGCTGCGCGGTCGTCTTCACGATCGTCACGCTCACCATCAGCGCCGGCCACGACGCGCCGGAGGACTACGTCGGCCTCGCCGAGCGCTCGGAGACCGCGGCCGCGTCGTACGGCGGCGGCCGGAAGGCGCCCGGCGGCTCGCGCCTCCTCGCGCTGGTGATGAGCGGCTTCGGCGTGCTCCTGCTCGTGGTCGGCTCGTCGCAGTTCGTCGCCGGCGCGCGCCAGCTCGCGGGCGCGTGGGGCGTGTCGGAGCGCATGCTCGGCATGACGATCGTCGCGCTCGGCACGTCGATGCCGGAGCTGCTCGCCTCGATCCTGGCCGCGCTGCGCGGCGAGGGCTCGCTCGCGGTCGGCTCCGTCATCGGCTCGAACCTGCTGAACGTCTTTCTGGTGCTCGGCGTCGTGGCGTACCTGCACCCGGTGCGCGTCGGCGAGCGCATGCACGTCGTCGACGCCATCGGCCTCGGCGCGATCACGCTGCTCGCGGTCGTCTTCCTGCGCGGGCACCGCAAGGTGTCGCGCGTCGAGGGCGCGATCCTCGTCGTCGCCTACATCGCGTTCATGATCACCGCCGGGATCTTCTGACCGGGCGTGCAGATCGCGCACCTCGCGTGCGCCGCGTGCGCATTGACGCGCTGAGTTAGCGAAAGAATTGAAGCGCGCGCTACGTGGCCAACGCGATTGGCCGGACCGATGCCCTGGGGCCGCAACCGCAGAGATCGGCTGCAAGCGCGGGAGGGTAGGTCGACCCGACGCGGTCCGGTAGAAAGAGTCGCCCTACCCGACGGGCCCCCCGAGCGAAGCGCAAGACCGCCGCAAGCTCCTGCTGCTAGGCTCCGGGTCTTCGACCTTCGTCCGCACCTGCAGACCTCACCGAACCTCTGGGAAGACGTACCACCATGAAGCTCCTCGCAGCCCTCGGCCTCGCGTTCAGCCTCACCCTCGGAGCCTCGCTGGTCTCGGCCGGCCAGGCCTCCGCGGAGCCCCGGGAGCGCGCCACCATCTTCGTGGACCCGTCGCACGCGATCGCGCCGCCGGAGCCGGGTGTCGCGTTCGTGCCGCCGTCGCGCATCCTCTACATCGACTGGTGCGACGGCGGCTGCCAGATCGTCGGCACCCGCGGCGGCGACGAGGACTCGCGCACGAACAAGTCGTCGATCGTGTCGGGCACCCACACCGTGTCGGCGTTCTCCGGCGGCGCGTCGACCCGCGCGCAGATCCTCCAGTGCGTCCGCACCGCGTACGCGCGCTTCAACATCCAGGTCGTCGACCAGGATCCCGGCAACGTCCCGCACTGGGAGGACGTCGCCGCCGGCATCCCGTCGCAGGTCGGCTTCGGCTCGGGCGTCGCCGGCGTGTCGCCGTACACCTGCGGCGTCATCCCCAACGCGATCACGTACAGCTTCCTCAACCTCGACCCCGGCAACGTCCTCGACAACTGCTGGACGATCGCGCAGGAGAGCGCGCACGCCTTCGGCCTCGCCCACGAGTTCGACGGCCGCGACTACATGACCTACAACCCGCAGCCGGCGGCGAAGAGCTTCGTCGATCAGACGCTGTGCATCGGCACCCAGGGCTGCTGCTCGCCCTCGCAGGAGTGCCAGTGCGGGCCGACGACGCAGAACAGCTACCAGAAGATCCTGTCGGTGTTCGGCGTGTCGAACCCGACCCCGCCGACCATCGCGATCACGAACCCGCACAACGATCAGGCGGTGCGCGCCGGCTTCCCGATCGCGGTGACCGCGACCGACAACGACGGCGTCGCCAACGTCCGGCTCGAGCTCGACGGCGTGGCGTACGCGACCCTCAACTCGATGCCGTACGTGGGCAACGGCCCGGCGACGATCGCCGACGGCCCGCACACGCTGAAGGCGATCGCGACCGACACGCTCGGCTCCGACGCCAGCGCGCAGATCACCTTCACGGTCGGCTCGGGCTGCCAGGGTGACGGCGACTGCGCGGCGGCCGGTCAGGGCTACGTGTGCGTCGACGGCCGCTGCGTCCCCGGCGAGACCGCGACCGGCGGCCTCGGCACCACGTGCACCGGCGGCGCCGACTGCGCGTCGGGCCAGTGCGCGAGCAAGGACGGCGACCAGCTCTGCACCGAGGTCTGCGATCCGACCGCGGACGGCTGCCCGGGCGGCTACTCCTGCCTGTCGAACGGCGCCGGCGGCGGCCTGTGCTGGCCGTCGGAGGCGAACTGCCTCGGCTGCTCGACGAACAAGAACGACCCGACGATGCCGATCGGCTTCGGCCTGGTGGTCGCCGGGCTGGTCGTCCGCCGCCGCCGCCGGAAGTAGGCGGTGCGCGCCGGACGCGCGCGACGACGATGAGCGAGCCGACGGGAACGCGCGACGCGCCGGAGCCGGAGACGATCGAGGCGTTCGCGCGGCGGGTGGTGGAGGGGACGACGCTCGAGGCCAAGCTGGCCCCGCCGCCGGCGGGGCTGCGGCCCGGGGAGGCCGCGGCCGCGATCGTGCTCGACGGGCCGGCGCGGCCCGCGGAGCTGCGGGTCGGCGACGTGCGGGTGCCGCCGCTCGCCGGCATGGCGGATCGCGCGCAGCGGGGCCGCATCCTGCACGCGCTGGCGAACCACGAGCTGCAGGCGGCGGAGCTGTTCGCGTGGGCGCTGCTGGCGTTCGCCGGCGAGCCGCGCGCCTTCCGCGGCGGGCTCCTGGCGATCTGCGCCGACGAGCAGCGCCACTGCCGTCGCTACGCGGCGCGGGCGGCGGCGCTCGGCTGCGCCTTCGGCAGCCAGCCGGTGACCGCCCACTTCTGGAACCACCGCGCGCGGATGGCGACGCCGCTCGGCTTCGTCTGCACGATGGGGCTGACGTTCGAGAACGCGAACCTCGACCTCGCCGGCGACTACGCCGAGGCGGCGCGGGCGGCGGGCGACGCCGAGACGGCGGCGATCCTCGACGAGGTGGCGGCCGACGAGGTCGATCACGTGCGGTTCGCGTGGACGTGGCTGGAGAAGCTGGCCGGTGGCCGCGCGCCGGAGGACGTCTATCGCGAGGTGGCGACCTTCCCGCTGGGCGCGCGGCGGGCGCGGGGCGCGCGGCTCGACGTCGAGCGGCGGCGGCGGGCGGGGCTGTCGGAGGCGATGATCGCGCTGCTGGCGGAGGCGGCCCCGGTGCGGCCCGGCGGCGGCCCGCGCTCGTGACCGGCGCGTTCGCGGCGGCGCTGGTCGGCAACCTCGACTGCGAGGTGGCGTG
>DASZXE010000686.1:0-9636 GCA_035546475.1 Kofleriaceae bacterium | reverse complement strand
GGCCCGGGCGCGAACGGGCTCGGGAAGCGGGCCGGCAGCTCGTCGGCGCGCGGCGCGGGATCGATCGGGACCACCGGCGCGCCGGCGCGGTCGCCGCCGCCGCGCGGGGCCAGGCTCGCGAACGGCCGCGCCGTCACCGTCCGCCGATCGCGGCCTGCGCCGCGAGGCCGACCGAGAAGTACGCCGAGGCGTCGGTCTGCTCCGCCTGGATCACGCGCGGCATCGCGCCGCCGGCGATCATCGCCGACAGGCGCACGCCGTGGAACCAGCCCGGCCGGTGCTGGAGGAAGGCGCCGGCGACGCCGACGTGCAGCGCCGGGTACGCGCCGCTCGCGTGCGAGCTCCGCTTCGTGCCGGTGCCGTCGTCGGGGCACTGCACGCCGTACTTGCCGGCGTCGTCGATGCAGTAGTCGCCGTCGACGGACAGGCCGGTCACCGCCGCGCCGCCGAACAGGTGCAGCTCGGCCCAGCGGTCCGGCCGCGTGATGCGCAGGTCGGTCGCGAGCTCGCCGCCGAGGCGCGTCGCCTCGTAGCTCGCGCCGTCGGCGGAGGCCGAGGCGTGCGTGCCGAACGCGAACACGCCGATCGAGATGCCGCCGTCGCCGAGCGTGCGCCGGTAGCCGAGCACCGGCTCGACGAGCATGTCGCCGCGCTGCCCGAAGAGGCGCGCGCCGATCACCAGGCCGGGCAGGCGCAGCAGCCGGTCCGGCTCGAACGAGATCGCGCCCTGGCCGATACCCGCGCCCTTCGGATCTTCGGTCACCGCCGAGCTGAGGTAGTGCCCGGGCACGATCGCCGCCTGGGCCGCCACATCGGGCCGCCCGGCCGGCTGGGCCGTGAAGCCGGTCGTCGCCGGCGTCGGCCCGAGCGTCGTGCAGCCGGCCCCCGCGAGCCCGAGCCCGAGCCCGACCGCGGCCCGGGCCGTCACCGTCGCACCGATCCTTGCCGTCATCGTGCAACGATACCGCGGCCCATGCGCCACCGCAGCGACGGCCTCCTGTTCGAGTCCGAGGACGGCCGCAGCCGGTTCCTCGTCGAGCCCGGCTCGCCGCCGCGCGTCGTCGGCCGCCGGCCGCCGTTCGAGCCGCACAGCGTGAAGGTGCCGTCGCGCATCGCCTCGCGCGAGCACGTCCGCATCACCGCCGGCCCGACCGACAGCGGCCCCGTCCTCGTCGAGGACGCCGGCTCGGCGGGCGGCGCGTACCTGGACGACGATCGCGTCCTCGGCCCGACGGCGATCGGCCCCGGCGCGCGCCTGCGGCTCGCCGCCGACGCGGTCTACCGCACGCGGGCGTTCGCCGGCGCGAGCCTCCACCAGCTCCTCCGCGTCGACGACGCGCCGGCCGGCACCCGCACCGCCGCCGCCACGATGGCGCGCGACCTGCTCGCGGCGCTGCGCCCGCTGCACGCCGCCGGCGGCGTCCACGGCAACCTCGACTGGCACCACGTGCTGCGCGACGACGCCGGCGCGTGGACCGTCCTCGTCGACGGCTGGACCGTCCTCGATCCCGACGGCGTCCTCAACTGCAACCCCGCCTACTGCGCGCCCGAGGTCTTCGTGCGCGGCGCGCTCGTCGCCGCATCGGACGTCTACAGCGTCGGTCTGCTGGTCTACGAGGCCCGCTTCGGCCATCGCCCGTTCGACGACGAGCTCGTCCACGAGCACCTGCGCAGGAAGGCCGCGGGCGGCCCGCCCGCGTGGCGCGCCGGCCGCCCCGCCGCCGACGAAGAGGCGTTCTTCACCGGCCTGCTCGCCGCGCAGCCCGAGCGCCGCCTCTCGCTCGACGACGCGCTCGCCCGCGCCGCCGCCCTCGCGCGCGCGTGACGCGCCGCGGGAGGCTCCATCAGGCGGTCACGACGCAGGCCGCGTGATCAGCGAGAAGGCGGCGCCCTGCGGATCGAAGAGCAGGACGACGCGCTGGCCGCCCGGCACCTCCATCGGGCCGTTGATCACCTTCGCGCCGCCGGCCTTCGCGCGCTCGAGCGCGGCGTCGAGGTCGTCGACGGTGACGTAGTACATCCAGTTCGGCGGCACCTCCGCGCCGTCGGGCGTCTTCATGCCGGGCGGCATCGTCATCATGCCGCCGAGCTGCTTGCCGTCGCGCCCCCACAGCAGGTAGGTGCCCATCGGGCCCATGTCGAACGCGCCGAGCCGCTCCCACCCGCAGATCGCGTGGTAGAAGGCGAACGCGGCCTCGTGGTCGGTCGTGTAGAGCTCGTGCCACGCGACCTCGCCGGGCTTGCTCGGGTCGTGCGAGGCCATGTCGCGCGCGGGCGTGAAGAGCGCGAGCACGGCGCCCTGCGGATCGGCGATCACGGCGAAGCGGCCGATGTCCGGCACCGTCTCGGCGACGATGACCTTGCCGCCCAGCCGCACGACCTCCTCGATCGACGCGTCGACGTCGGCGACCTCGACGTTGGCCTGCCAGTACGGGCGCGCGCCCAGCTTGCGCGCCTGCTCGGGCAGCGCGACGACGCCGCCGACGGCGCCCTGGCTGCCGAGCCACATCGTGTACGGGTCGGGGCCGCCGTCGAACGGCTGGGTCTTCCAGCCGACGACGTCGGTGTAGAAGGCGATCGCCGCCTCCGGCTCGGTGGTGAGCAGCTCGTACCAGACGAAGCGGCCCGGGTCGCTCTTCGAGATCGTCATGGCGCGCAAGGTAACCCGACGTGCGTTCGGGCGGTGCCGCGCGGGCGCGGGCCGGCGTAAGCTGCGCGGCGCATGGCCGAGATCCGCTTGCCCGCCGAACGGAAGTACCAGGCCGAGCTGGCCGCGCTCGCCGCCAGCGACCAGGAGCCGCGGCCGCCGGGCTGGTCGCTGTCGCCGCGCGCGGTGGAGGCGTACGTGATGGGCGCGCCGAAGCCGGTCGGCGGCGTGACGATCACGCCGAAGTACGTCGGCGATCGCGCGCTCGTGCAGGTCGCGATCGCCACGCTCGCGTCGGATCGCGCGCTCATGCTCGCCGGCGAGCCGGGCACCGCCAAGAGCTGGCTCAGCGAGCACCTGGCGGCGGCGATCAGCGGGACCAGCGCGCTCGTCGTGCAGGGCACCGCCGGCACCAGCGAGGAGCACCTCAAGTACGGCTGGAACTACGCGCTCCTGCTCGCCGAGGGGCCGAGCCCGCGCGCGCTGGTGCCGTCACCGGTGCTGCGCGCGATGCGCGAGGGCAAGTGCGTGCGGCTCGAGGAGATCACGCGGACGTCGTCGGAGATCCAGGACGCGCTGATCTCGATCCTGTCCGAGAAGCAGGTCGGCATCCCCGAGCTGGGCGAGGTCGTGAGCGCGCAGCGCGGCTTCAACGTGATCGCGACCGCCAACACGCGCGACCGCGGCGTCAACGAGATGAGCGCCGCGCTCAAGCGCCGCTTCAACTTCGTGACGGTGCCGGTCGTCGAGGATCTCGAGCAGGAGCTCGGCATCGTCACCCGCCGCGAGGCCGAGCTGCGCGCCGACTACCAGGTGGGCGCGGCACCGCCCGAGGAGCTGGCGCGCATGCTGGTGACCGTCTTCCAGGAGCTGCGCTCGGGGATGACCAAGGACGGCAAGACGAAGGTGAAGTCGCCGGGCGCGGTGCTGTCGACGGCGGAGGCGATCTCGGTGCTGTTCCAGAGCGGGATCCTGGCGCAGGGCTTCGGCCGCGGCGCGGTCACCGCGGCCGAGGTCACCCGGTCGCTGGTCGGCGCGATCGCGAAGGAGAACGCCGACGACGTGAAGGTGCTGCGCGAGTACGTCGAGACGGTCGCGAAGGGCCGCGGTGGCGTGTGGAAGGAGCTGCACGCGGCGACGCGCGAGCACGTGAAGGGCTAGGAGCGCGGGTTGGCGGCTCCTCGCAAGCGCGGGAAGGCGGCGGCGCCGGCGGCCGTCGAGGCGGTGGCCGCCGAGGGGCCGGCGGCCGTGGCGTCGGCGGTGGCGGCGGTGGCGGTGGCGGTGGGCGAGCGCCCGCCGCTCGAGCGCCTGCGCGACGTCGCGATCTTCCCGGTGCGGCACCACTCGCCGCGGACCAGCGCGGCGGTGCGCGCGTTCCTCGACGCGATGCGGCCGTCGGTCGTGATGGTCGAGGCGCCGCGCGACGCGCAGTCGATCGTCCCGCACCTGTTCGACGCCGACACCGAGCCGCCGGTCGCCATCCTCGGCTATCGCACCGAGGGTGCGCCGGCGAGCAGCCTGTGGCCGATGGCGAGCTACTCGCCCGAGTACGTGGCGATGCGGTGGGCGCACGAGCACGGCGCGCGGCTCGAGTGCATCGACGCGCGGACCGGGCAGCGCATCGTCTACGAGGAGAAGGCGGCGGCGCTGGCGGCGCTGGCGGCCGGAGCCGGCAGCGAGAGCGAGCCGGACGCGGGCACGGGCACGGGCACGGGCACGGACACCGGCACGGGTGTCGCGGACCCGGATGTGGCGGCCGAGGACGACGTCACCGACGACGACGAGGCGCTCGCGCAGGCCCACGACTTCCGCAGCTTCGAGGAGCTGTGGGAGGCCTGGTTCGAGGCGCCCGCCTACGTGCCGGACGACTTCCGCCGCGCGATGCTGGCCTGGTGCGAGGCGGGGCGCGGCCGCCACGCGCGCGAGATCGACCGCGCCCGCGACGCGCGGATGGCGCTCCACATCCTCGACGAGCTGGCCGCCGGCACCACGCCCGCGCAGCTCGCGGTCGTCGTCGGTGGCGCGCACGCGGCGGCGCTGCTGGCCGGCGACGTCGACCTCGCCCTCGATCGCCTGATCGCCGAGGACGCGCCGACCGCGGTCACGCTCATCCCGTACTCGTTCACCCGGCTCGCCGCGCAGGTCGGCTACGGCGCGGGCAACCGCGCGCCGCGCTACTACCAGCGCGCGCACGACCGCGGCTGCGACTACACGCGCGCGACGCTCGAGATCCTGATCGAGTTCACCGAGCACCTGCGGATGCGTGGCTTCTCGGCGTCGCTCGCCGACACCATCGAGGCGTACCGGCTCGCGGTCGCGCTCACCCAGCTCCGCGGCAAGCACGCGCCGGGGCTCGACGAGCTGCGCGACGCCACCGTGGCGACGCTCTGCCGCGGCGAGCGCGCGCACGTCGACAGCTTCCTGTGGCCGGCGGTGATCGGCCACGCGGTCGGCAAGGTCGGCCAGCGCCTCGGCAAGAACTCGCTGCAGGACGAGTTCTGGCGGGAGGTGCGCGCGCGCCGGCTGCCCGCCACCGACGAGCCGGAGGCGTTCAGCCTCAAGCTCGCCGACCTCGTGCAGGTGCAGGCCAGCATCTTCCTCCACCGCCTGCGCCTGGCCGACGTGCCGTACGCGACCTACCGCGGCGCGCAGGCCGCCGCCGCGATGCAGGCCGCCGGCGACGAGGCCGGCGGCGTCGACGCGCTCGCTCGCGTGCGCGAGCACTGGGAGGCGCAGTGGACGCCGGCCACCGACGTCGCGCTGGTCGAGCGGATCGTCCTCGGCGACACGCTGCAGCAGGTCGTCGAGCGCACGCTCGGCGACCGCCTGCCGCACGCGACCACCTCGGCGGCGGCGGCGCACCTGTTGATGGAGGCGGTGGTCGCCCACGCGCCGCAGGTGGTGGCGCTGGCGCTGTCGGCGACCGAGCGGCTGACCGCCGTCGACGATGATCTGGCATCGCTCGCCCGCGCGGCGCGCGCGCTGTCGGGGCTGGTCAGCTACGGGACGTCGCGCGGCGGCGAGCTGGCGGCGCGCGACATCATCACGGCGCTGCTCGACAAGACGTTCACCCGCGCGGTGCTGCGCGTCGAGGGCGCCGCCAGCGGCGACGACGACGCGGTCGCGCCGGTCCGCGACGCGATGCGCATCCTCCACGAGCTGGCGCTCTCGCAGCCGGCGGTCGATCGCGAGCTGTGGTTCACGACCGCGCGCGCGCTCGTCGAGACCGAGCGCGTCCACCCGTCGTGCGCGGGCCTGCTGGCCGGCCTGCTCTACCTCGGCGAGCGGCTCACCGAGTCGGAGGTGGTGACGCTCGTCGGCCGCCGGCTCGGCAGCGCGGTCGATCCGCGCGCCGGCGCCGCCTTCCTCGAGGGCTTCCTCGAGGTCAACGCGCTCGTGCTGGTCCGCAACCGCGCGATCGTCGCCGCGCTCGACGGCTTCCTGCAGGCGGTCGACGCCGACCACTTCCGCGACGTGGTGCCGCTGCTGCGTCGCGCGTTCGCCGTGCTCGGCGCCACCGAGCGCCGCTACCTGCTCGAGCACCTGCTCGCCGTCCGCAAGCTCGGCGGCGAGGCGCGCGCCGCCGCCCAGGTGCTCGCCGCCCGCGACGTCGATGCGCTCGCCGAGATGCGCGCCGATCTTGCCTCCGTGATGGACGACCTCGACGACCTGCTGTGACGCCCCGCAAGCCGCCTCCCCCGAAGCCTCCGGCCGGCGCCACCGCGGCGCCGCCGTCGACGCCTGCCTCGTCGCTGACGCCGGGCGACGCCGAGGCCTTGCTGCGCTGGCGCCTCGCGCTCGGCCCCGAGGCGGAGAAGACCGCGCCCGAGCTCCGCCTCGGCGGCCTCGGCGCGCAGGCGGGCGTGGCCGGCGTCGACGGCGGCCGCCTCGCCGACTTCGACGAGGCGCTCGGCTTCGTCTACGACGGCGACCGGCGCGGCGGCCGCGGCGGCTCGCGGCCGTACCTGCCGAAGTGGCTCGGCCTGCTGCGCGACTTCTTCCACCGCGACGTCGTCGCCCTCGTGCAGAAGGACGCGATCGAGAAGCGCGGCCTCACCGAGCTGCTGTTCGAGCCGGAGACGCTGCCGTACCTGGAGAAGAACGTCGACCTGGTCGCCACGCTCATGTCCGCGCGCGGGCTCGTGCCCGACCGCGCGCGCGAGCTGGCCCGCGAGATCGTCCGCGAGGTCGTCGACGACCTCCGCAAGCAGCTCGAGAGCGAGGTGCGCACGAGCCTGCTCGGGGCCGCCCGCCGCAGCCACGACTCGCCGCTCAAGCTCGCGCGCAACCTCGACTGGAAGCGGACGATCGAGAAGAACCTGCGCGGCTGGGACCGCGACCGCCGCCGCCTCGTCCCCGAGCGGATCTACTTCTGGGCCAACCAGCGGCGCCGCCACGACTGGGACGTCGTGATCGCCGTCGACCAGTCCGGCTCGATGGCGGCGAGCGTCGTCTACAGCTCGGTGATGGCGGCGATCTTCGCGTCGATCGACGTGCTGCAGACGCGGCTCCTCTTCTTCGACACCGAGATCGTCGACGTCACGCCGCTGCTGGTCGACCCGGTCGAGGTGCTGTTCGCGTCGCAGCTCGGCGGCGGCACCGACATCAACCGCGCGGTCGCCTACGCGCAGGACCACCTGATCGACCGGCCCGAACGGACGATCTTCCTCCTCGTCACCGACCTGTTCGAGGGCGGCAACGCCGAGGAGCTGGTCGCGCGGGTGCGGGCGCTCGCCGACGCGCGCGCGAAGGTGCTGGTGCTGCTCGCGCTCACCGACGGCGGCACGCCCAGCTACGACCATGCGCTGGCGGCGCGGCTCACCGAGCTGGGCGCCCACTGCTTCGGCTGCACGCCGAAGCTGCTCGTGCGGGTCGTCGAGCGGATCATGAAGCACCAGGACCCGGCGGGCGTGATCGCCGAGCACGGCGCGCGGGGCGACCATGGCTGACGCACCGACCGCCGGCGCGCCGCCCGCGCCGCCCGCGCTCGGGCTCGCCGACCTGCGCGCGATCGTCACCGACGGCGACGAGCTGGCCAAGGGCGCCCGCATCGTCGACGACGGCGGCCTCGCGCACCTCGCCCGCCACGCGCGCAAGTTGTTCGCCGACGCCGCCGGCAGCCAGGTGTACAAGGTGCAGCTCGCGTTCGCCGACGGCGGCGGCGCCCGCGCGCGCTGCTCGTGCATGGCCGCGCGCAGCCGGCCGTTCTGCAAGCACGCCGCCGCGCTCCTGGTCGCGTGGTCGCGCATGCCCGACGCGTTCGCGGTCGCCGACGCGCCGCCGGCCGGCAGCGAGCCGGGCAAGAAGCGCAAGGTCAAGCAGGGCGAGGTCAGCGCCGCCGACCTGATGGCGCAGGGCGTGGCCCAGGTGGCGACCCTCGTCCGCGAGCTGGCGGTCGCCGGCGTGGCGACGATGGCCGATGATCGGGCGCCGCAGGTGCGCGCGCTCGGCGAGAACCTGCGCGAGCACAAGCTGCGGCGGCTGTCGGGCAAGACGATCGCGCTCGCCGACATGCTCGCCGGCGCACGCGAGCGCGGCTTCGACGAGTCGGCGTACGCCGAGCTGATGGCCGACCTGCTCCTGACCAGCCGCAAGCTCGAGAAGCACCTCGCCGGCGAGCCGCTCGACGACCGCCACGTCGAGGAGCTGATCGGCAAGACGTGGACGAAGAAGGATCGCGCGCCGGTCGCCGGCCTCGACCTGCTCGAGGTCGGCTTCGTCGCCCGCGAGACCGCCGACGGCTTCGTCATCCGCGAGAGCCGCTTCGTCGAGCTCGCCGGCGGCGGTCACTACAGCGAGAAGCAGATCGTGCCGCGCTTCCTGGCCAAGCGGACCACGCCGAAGCTCAGCCACGCTGGCCACGTGCTGGTCGGCGCCGCCGGCAGCCGCTACCCGTCGTACCCTCCGCACCGCCTCGACCTCGAGCCGGGCGCGCGGGTGCCGATCACCGCCGAGCACCTCGCGCGGCTGCGGGCCGCCGCGCTGCCCGACGTCAAGGCGGCGATCGCGGCGTTGCAGGAGCACCGCAAGGACGTCTTCGCGCCCGACGCGGTGCCGGTGATCGTCGCCTGCGACCTGATGATCGCCGACCGCGGGCGCCTGCAGCTCGTCGACGCGGCGGGCGCGGCGATCTTCCTGCCCGATCACGATCTGCTCGGCGACCGGCTGGCGACCGCGCTCGCCGGCGTCACGCTGGTGGCGGCGATCGGCGACCTGTTCCTCGACGGCGCGCTGCCGACGCTGGCGCCGATGGCGATCCTCGTCGACGGCCGCCGCGGCCTCGAGCTGCGCGGCCTCGTGGTGCCCGGCGCGATCGGCCGGCGCGCCGCCGCGTCGGCGGCCGCCGGTGGCCGCGGCGGCGAGCACGTCCACTGGGCCCACACCGCCCGCGCGGTCGGGCTGTCGACGGCGGCGATCGCGCTCGGCGAGGTGCGCGAGGAGCTGGCGGGGCTCCTGCATGCGGGGCTGGCGTCGGTGACGCCGCGCCGGGTGGAGCCGCTGGTGGCGCGCCTGCGCGAGCTCGGCCTGGTCAAGCAGGGCGACGCGCTCGCGCAGCTCGCGGCGCGGCCGGATGCCGCCGATCGCCTCGACGACCTGATCAAGCTGCACCAGGTGCTGGGCGTGGCGCTGGCCCGGCTGGCGGGCGCGGTCAGCGTCGATCGCGGCGAGGTCGAGGCGTCGCCGATGTACGCGAGCGTGTTCGTCCGGCGCTCGGACGAGCTGCTGGCGCCGGCGGAGATCGCCCTTCGGGTCGCGCGCCGGCGGCTCGGCCGCTTCGAGGCCGCCGCCCGCTACGCCGCGTACTACCGGACGGTCCCGACCGAGCGGCTGCTCGACCAGCCGTACCCGACGTGGGCCGACGGCAGCGCGTCGCCGTTCGTCGCGCTCGCCGCCCACCGCGATCCGGCGCGGGCGCGCGCCACCGCGCTGGCGCTCCTCGAGCCGGAGCGGCGCACGGCCACCGGCCGCCGCCTCGCGCCGCCGCGGAT
>DASZXE010000685.1:0-2796 GCA_035546475.1 Kofleriaceae bacterium | reverse complement strand
GCGCGCGGACCGAGGCGAGCCGGGTGGGCGAACCACGAGCCCGCGCGCGCGGGCGGCCGTCATCGGCGGTACCACGCGACCTCGGTCGCCGACGAGGTCAGGAGGTCCGGGTCGCCGTCGTCGTCGACGTCGGCGAGGATCGCGGCGCCGGCGCCGGCGATCTCCAGCTCCTTCGCGAAGACGCCGTCGGCGCCGCCGCGCAGCAGCGTGGTCGTCGCGCCGGCCACGACGAGGTCGGCGGCGCAGTCGCCGTCCCAGTCGCCGGCCGCCACCGCCGCGCCGGCCGGACTGTCCGGAAGCCGGACGAAGCCCTGCTGCTCGAGCAGCCCGCCGCGGTTGACGAACAGCCGCGCCGGACCGCTCGCCAGCGCCGCCAGCAGGTCGGCGTCGCCGTCGCCGTCGAGGTCGGCGATCGCGAGCGCGCGCACGTCGAGCGAGACCGGCGGCAGCACCGCCGGCGCCGCGCTGAAGACGCCGGCTCCCGACGGATCGCCGAGGAACGCGCGCGGCGGCCCGCCCGCCTGCGCGATGACGAGGTCGACGTGCCCATCGCCGTCGAGGTCGCCGGCCGCCACCGCCGACGCCGCCGTCACCGAGCCGGCGAGCGACAGCGCCGACGCCGGCGCGGCGTCGAAGCCGCCGGTGCCATCGCCCAGCCACAGCGTCGCCTGCGCGCCGCCGGCGGTGACCAGGTCGAGGTCGCCGTCGCCGTCGACGTCCGCCGCCGCCAGCGCCGGCCCGGCCCCGTCGAGCCGCGCCCCCGCCGTGAATGTCGTGCCCGCGCGCGTCCACACCGTCACCGCGCCGCCGGCGGCGATCGCGAGGTCGTCGTCGCAGTCGCGGTCCGCGTCGAAGGCGAGCACCGCGTCGCCGGCGAGCTCCGGCGCGTCGGTCGCCTCGAGCGCGTCGCCCGCCGCGTCGATCACGCGCGCGCCGCCGGCCGCCACCGCCGCCACGATCGTCCCGCCCTGCCCCTGCGACGCCGCCAGCATCGCCGGCGGCGCCGCCACGCCGCCGACCCGCGCCGGCGTCCCCGTCGCCGCGCGCGGGCAGCGATCGAGCCGCAGCGTGACGTCGCCGCCGAAGTCGAGGCTCGCCCGGTCGCTCGCCACCGCCACGCCGGCCCGGTAGCCGCGCGCCCACGCGGTGGCGGCGTCGGCGCCGCCCGGGTCGACCGCCAGCGTCTGCGGCAGCGAGCCGAGCCGCCCCTCGAGCCGGTACGTGCGGCCGAAGCTGCCGCCGCCGGTCGATCGATCGGCGACGCCGACGCACAGCGCGTCGAGCTCCGCCGGCACCTCCCGGTCCCCGTCGATCGTCAGCGTCACCGGGCCGCCGCACCCCGCCACCGCCAGCAGCGCCAGCAGCGCCAGCAGGGACAGGATCCAGGGTCCCAAGTATCTGATCTTCTTTGCGAATCGGAGGGCACCGCGAAAAAAGGCATCGGCCGGGTTCGACCTTTTTTCGCGGTGCCGTCTGAAAACCGAGGCGGGACGGTGACTTGTGACCCCGGATCCTGTCCCCGGGTTTTTTTCGCGGTGGGCGCCAAAAGCGTAGGCGGGACGGCTACTTGCGACCCTGGATCCTGTCCCCGACTGGGCGGCGGCGGAGGAGCGCACCGAGGAGCAGGATGGCACAGGCGCCCGCCGGCGCGCCACCGCCGCCACGGGCGCCGACCGAGCAGCCGCCGGCCTGCGTCGATGGAGCGGTCGCCCCCGGATCGGTGCCCGGGTCGGTCCCGGGATCCGGCACCGGGTCGCCGCCGACCGGGTGGACCGTGATGTCGAGCGTCACCACCGGCCCGAACCACGCGACGCCCTCCTGCACGAGCCGGAACGACTCGTGGAAGGTCGTCGTCGTCGTCACCGGCGGCGCCTTGATCGCGAACGTGAAGCGGCCGACCGCGCCCGGGGCGTAGTTGCTGTGGTCGGCGCCGGTCGCGCGGTTCGGCGACAGCCAGTTGCCGTCGACGAAGAACGGCGAGTCGCGGTCCTGCGGATCGGCGGTGCCGAGCCGCGTCTCGTCGAGCCCCCAGGTCACCGACGACATGTTGGTGAACTCGAGCCACGCGACGCCCTCGTCGCCGCTGGTCATGTCGCGCGGGTAGTCGGCCATGCCGGCGCTGGCGCCGAACATCGGCGTGCCGCCGGTGTTGACCAGCTCGAGGTAGTGCGGCCAGTTCCAGCCGGCGCCGGGGTCGATGTGGTCGCTGCAGTCGGGAGTCTCGCCGTGGCCCATGATGTGCGCGTGGTCCTTCGGGATCCCGTACTGGTCGCACAGCCACGCGGTGAGCTTGGCCGACGACGTGTACATCGCCTCGGTGTACCAGCGGGTCGGATCGGCGACGAAGCCCTCGTGCTCGATGCCGATCGACTCGCTGTTGAAGCAGGCGTCGTGCCACCCGACGTCGCTGTCGTCGACCATCTGCGTGATCTGTCCGTCCGAGGACCGGACGACGTAGTGCGCCGACACCTGCGCCGCCGGGTTCTTGAACCAGTTGATCGTCCCGCCGTAGCTGCCCTCGGTCGTGTGGATGACGATGTAGTTGAGCTGGGCGGCGCCGCGGCTGGCCGCCTGGTAGTTGCTCGTCGACGCCGGGTTCCACATCGCCTGCGGATAGCCGAGGCCGAGGCTGACCGAGCCGAGGCCACCGTCGGCGGCGAGCGCCTCGGGGCGGGCGGACACGACGAGGCGGAGGCCGGCGTCGTCGCGGCCGTCGATGCCGCGGGCGACGCCGCCGAGGACCTGGTCGGCGAAGCCGCGGCCAACGTCGCCGCCGCCGGCGAAGGCGACCAGCGC
>DASZXE010000684.1:0-8730 GCA_035546475.1 Kofleriaceae bacterium | reverse complement strand
CACCGCCCCGTTCGCCGTCCCGTCCTGCCACGCCCACACGTACGTGAACGTGTCGGCCGAGCCCGGATCCGTCACCGTCACGTCGAACGCCGTCGGCGACCCCTCGTTCACCACCTTCGGCGGCCCCGCGTTCGCCGTCGGTGCCACGTTCGTGATCGTGACCGGGAACGTGTCGACCGACGTGCCGCCGACGCTCGTCGACGTCAGCGTCACGTTGAAGTTGCCGTTGTCCGGGAACGCGTACGTGACGTTCTGGCCGGGCATCGACTGACCATTACCGAACGCCCACGTGTAGACCGGATTGCCGGTGCCGGGGTCCGACGACGAGCCGTTGAAGTTGATGTTCGTGCCCTCGGGCGCGTTCACCGCGCTCGCCGTGCCGATCGCCAGCGGCGGGATCGCGTCCGGCGACAGCACCAGCATCGCCCAGCCGTCGCGCGCGCCCTCGCCGCCGGCGTTGTCGCTGTTCTGGCAGATGCTGTTGTCGAAGGCCCAACGCCAGGTGCCATTGGCAAGCTGGTTGTTGATGAAGTACCGCGAGAACACGCGATACCAGTCATTGGCGCCGAAGAAGACGAGCGGCGGATTCACCGCGCGGGCGGCGTCCTGCCAGTGGAGCATGCCGTAGTTGTTGCCCTGGCCGGCGAGGTTGCCGAAGTTGCCGCCGTTGACGAAGCCCGAGTTCCAGCAGCCGTTCTGGCCGCCGGTCTGCGACGTCGCGAACACGTTGGCGATGTACGTGGTGCTCGAGTCGTAGAGCGTGCGGAGCTGGCCGCGGGTCGTGCCCGTGTAGCTCGGGAACGCGACGCGGCCGTCGTTCGACGCGAAGGTGTTGGAGCCGACCCAGCCGAGGGTCAGGAGCTGCGCCGCCGAGACGGTGAAGCCGCAGCCGCCGCCGCCGTTGGTGTACTGGCCGCCGGTGCCGCCGTTGCACGCGCGCGAGTTGCCGCGGATGTAGTCGACGAGCCGCGTCTTGACGATGTTCGGCACGATGACGCCGTACTTCGAGGCGAACTCGTCCGCGTGCCAGAGGCCGGTGATGCCCCACAGCCCGGTCGACAGGTCGTCGGAGTTGGCGTTCGGCGTGTAGTACCAGGAGCCCACCGTGCCGCCGTCGTTCTGCGCCCACACGAGCGCATCGACCATCTGCTGGATGATGAACTCGAAGCGCCGGCCGAGGACGCGGTTCGCGTCGCCGACCTGCGCGACGTAGCCCTGCATCCCCATCACGGAGAACGACGCCAGCGCGTGGCCCATCGGGTAGATCGTCTGCTCGCCGGGGCTGTAGCCGATCCACAGGCCGATGCCGTCGTCGGTGCCGAAGATCGGCTCCTTCGAGACCTCGGGGTAGAAGCCGGTCAGGTTGGACTCGTCCTGCCCCGCGACGTTCACCACCGTCATCTGGCCGAGCAGGTGGTTGATCATGCGCGAGGCGTCCTCGGCATACGGGTCGTTGGCGAAGCGCGCCGCGTTGTCGTTGGCGTCGCGCATCTCGCCGATGTACGCGGGGCCCCAGCCGGCGTAGTGGCCGTTCAGGCCGAGGTTCCAGAGGAAGGCGGCGGTCGCGGCGTTGATGTTGTTGCCGCCGGTGAAGCCCTGGTTCTCGAGGTTGAGGTAGCCGGTGATCTGCGCGCCGGAGATCGGATCCTCCTCGGCGCCGCTGCGGAGCAGCTTGGTGTGCAGATACCAGAGGCCGTTGTCGACGGCGACCGAGCGCATGACCTGGAGCTGGCGGTCGTTGGCGACGTTCGGGTCGGCGGGGACATCGGCGAACACGCGCACCGGGTAGGTGCCGACCACGACCTCGGCGCCGGAGGTGACGCGGACCTTCGCCTGGAAGGTCGTCGTCACCGCCTGGTTCGGGTACGTGAACTGGACCGACAGGTCGTAGCGGTTGTTCGTCGACGCGATCGTCAGCGCGCCGCCGTTGTAGACGCCGTCACCCTCGGGATCCCACTCGACCTTGTACGTGCCGTTGCCGCCACGCGCGACCGCCTTGAGGATCGTGACGTGGCCGTTGTAGGCCTGGTGCGGAATCGTCGGGTCGGTCGCGACCCACGGTACCGGGATCACTCGCAGCGCCGCTTCGGCTCGGCCGGCGATCGCTGCGAGCGCGACGAACGCGCCGACGATGGTGTAGGCGAACCTGGTGGGAGTGGTCATGTGCGCCTCTGGCCCCGCGTGCAAATTTTTTGTGACAGTCCACGCGCAGACTGGACGCGCCCCGCACGCGTCTTCTGTAGGTTCCGATATCCGCGGTCGCGACTGCAAGCACTTTGGCGCCAGTCACCGTGGTGCATCGGCGCACGTTTCCGACGAGGAACGGCCTGGCCGGGGCCGCGCGGCCCGACCAGCGGGGCGGCCGTCGAGGGCTCCGCGGTGGCGCCGGCTCAGAGCCGTTCTGGCCCTCACCATGGCCGGGTGATCTCGCAGCCGATCGCTGAAAAGTTGCTCACCGAGCCGGGGTGGGCAGGATGCGGAGGGACGTGCTGCCCCCGGCTATCCAGCCTCTCGATGGACCGCCCGAACGGCCGGCCCCTGCCCTGGCGCGCCAGGCGGCGGCGGTCGAGCTCGACGAGCGTCCGTTCGACCTCGTCCTGATCGGCGTCGCGTTCGCGCTCCTGGCGATCGGCACCGTCGAGATCTACTCGGCGACCGCGGCGCAGGCGCTCGCGCGCCACCAGAGCTCCGTCTTCTTCCTCGAGCGGCAGGTCTTCTACCTGGCGTTCGGCGGCGTCGCGATGTGGTTCGGCGCGATCATGGACTACCGCGTGCTCGAGCGGCGCGCGTACCTGCTGCTGTTCGGCTCGCTCGTGCTGCTGGCGGCGGTGATGGCGATGCCGCCGGTCAACGGCGCGCGGCGGTGGCTCTTCCTCGGGCCGCTGACCTTCCAGCCGGTCGAGCTGGCGAAGCTTGCGCTGGTCGTCTACCTGTCGCAGTCGCTGGCGAAGAAGGCGGAGAAGGTGAAGACCTTCACGGTCGGCTTCG
The DNA here is from genome assembly GCA_035546475.1 of Kofleriaceae bacterium. Taxonomy (GTDB): domain Bacteria; phylum Myxococcota_A; class Polyangia; order Haliangiales; family Haliangiaceae; genus UBA2376. Next base: position 5,742 of record DASZXE010000684.1, on the reverse strand, counting down.
TGCCGCACCTGGTCGTCTGCTGCTTCATGATGGGGCTCCTGCTGCTGCAGCCGGACCTCGGCTCGTCGATCATCCTCGGCGCGACGACGTTGACCTTGCTGTTCGTCGCCGGCGCGCGCGTCTCGTACATCCTGCTCGCGGTGCTGGCGGCGATGCCGGTCGCGTACCAGCTCATCATCGGCACGCCGTGGCGCCTGCGCCGCTTCATGGCCTACTTCAACCCCGAGGCGTTCAGCGACAAGGAGGCCTACCAGATGGTGCAGGCCCACGTGTCGATGGGCTCGGGCGGGCCGTTCGGGGTCGGGCTCGGCAACTCGCGCCAGTCGCTCGGCTACATGCCCGAGGGCCACAACGACTTCATCCTGGCGCCGATCGGCGAGGAGCTCGGCTTCCTCGGCGTGGCGGTGGTGCTGGCGCTGTTCGCGGTGCTGATGTGGCGCGGGCTGCGCGCCGCGATGGGCGCGCGCGACACGTTCGGCGGCTACCTGGCGTACGGCATCACGACGATGTTCGGGCTGCAGGCGCTGCTCAACGTCGGCGTGGTGCTCGGCGTGGTGCCGAACAAGGGCATCACGCTGCCGCTGGTGAGCTACGGCGGCACGTCGCTGGTGGTGACGATGTTCCTCGTCGGGCTGATCCTGAACGTCGGCCACCGCGCGATGCCGGTGGCGCGCCCGCGGGTCGTCAACAACGCGAGCTACGCGGCGCGGAAGAAGCAGCGCGTGCGGATCGTTGTCGCTGCACCCGCGAACCAGCGGACGTGAGGAGACCGACGTGCGCCTGTTGATCGCCGGCGGCGGCACCGGCGGCCACCTGTTCCCGGGGGTCGCGATCGCCGAGGAGCTGCGGGCGCGGGCGCCCGACGCGGCGGTCGGCTTCGTCGGCACCGCCCGCGGGCTCGAGGCGCGCGTGCTGCCCGAGCTCGGCTGGGAGCTGTCGCTCATCCAGGTGTCGGGGCTGAAGACCGTCGGCGCGTGGGGCGCGATGAAGGGGCTGTTCAAGCTGCCGCGCGCGCTGTGGCAGGCGCGGGCGATCGTGAAGAAGTTCCGGCCCGATGCGGTGATCGGCGTCGGCGGTTACGCGTCGGGGCCGGTGGTGCTGATGGCGCGCCTGCGCGGCCGGCCGACGGCGATCTGCGAGCAGAACTCGATCCCGGGGTTCACCAACAAGCTGCTCGGGCGGCTGGTCCGCAAGGTGTTCCTGTCGTTCGGCGAGAGCCGCCGCTTCTTCAAGGCGAAGAAGGTGGTGATGAGCGGGAACCCGGTCCGGCGCGAGCTGGCGGCGAAGCTGCTGGCGGCGGCGGGGCAGGCGCGCGGCGAGGGGCCGCCGGCGGTGCTGGTGAGCGGCGGGTCGCTCGGCGCGGTGGCGGTGAACGACCTGGCGTCGCGGGCGCTGATCGCGATCGCGAAGGAGCGGCCGATCACGATCGTCCACCAGACCGGCGCCGCCGACGAGGCGAAGATCGCGGCGCGCTACCGCGAGGCGGGCGTCGACGCGGACGTGCGCGCGTTCATCAAGGACATGGCCGGCGCGTACGCGAAGGCGGACCTGATCGTGTGCCGCGCGGGCGCGACGACGGTGGCGGAGCTGGCGATCGCGGGCAAGCCGGCGATCTTCATCCCCTACCCGTTCGCGGCCGACAACCATCAGGAGATCAACGCGCGGGAGATGGCGGAGGCGGGCGCGGCGAAGATGTTCCGGCAGAAGGAGCTGACGGCGGAGAAGCTGGCGGCGGCGATCGCGCCGCTGCTCGACGACGAGGCGGCGCGGGCCGCGATGGGCGCGCGCATGCGCGAGCTGGCGCACCCGCGCGCGGCGGCGGACGTCGTCGACTGGTGCCTGGCGCAGGCGGCGGCGAGCCGGTAGCTCGGCTGGCTGCTAGCCGGGGCCGGGCGCGGTGAGCGCGGTGAGGCCCGCGTTCAGGGCTTGGCCGGGTCGCGGGTGGGGACGTAGTAGCCGCGGGCGAAGGCGGTGAGCGCCTGCGTGCCGGCGGGGACGTCGAACGTGAGGTCGAGGACGCCCGGGGCGCGCGGGCGCCGGGGCGGCGGCGGCGGTCAGGCCGCGAACAGGAGGCGGTAATCGCGAGGGCCGACGCCGAGCGCGCGGCGGAACGCGCGGGTCATGCGCGCCGCCTCGCCGAAGCCGCAGCGCGCGGCGACGACCTTCGCCGGCAGGCGGCCGCCGGCCAGCAGGCCGCGCGCGTGCTCGACGCGGAGCTGCTCGATCAGCTTCGCCGGCGTGGTCGCGAGCTGCTCGCCGCAGCGACGGTGGAGGCTGCGGACCGAGAGGCCGGCCTTGCGCGCGAGCGTCGGCACGTCGAGCTCGCCGAGGTGGCCGCGCGCCCAGCGGATCGCCTCGGTGAGGCCCTCGTCGGCGCCGACCTGGGCCACGAGCGCCGCGCTCCACTGCGACTGGAAGCCGGGGCGCCGGGTGTAGAGGACGAGCTGGGCGGCGATGGCGTCGGCGAGCGCGCGGCCGTGATCGGCCTCGACCATCGCGAGCGCCATGTCGATGCCGGTGGTGACGCCCGCCGACGTCCACAGGCGGCCGTCCTCGACGAAGATCGCGTCGCGGTCGACGGTGACCTGCGGGCGGAACGCGGCGAGCCGGGCGCACGCGGACCAGTGGGTCGCGGCGCGGCGGCCGTCGAGCAGGCCGGCGGCGGCGAGGACGAACGTGCCCGAGCAGACCGAGCCGAGGCGGGCCACGACCGGCGCCGCGTCCACGAGCCAGCGGCGCAGCGCGCGATCGCCGACGGCCGCGCGGACGCACGGCTCCTCGCCGCCGACGACGAGCACGGTGTCGGTGCGGCGCGGTCGCAGCGCGAGCAGCCGCCGGGTCGTGAGCCGGTAGCCGGCGGCGGTGGCGACCGGCCGGCCGCGCGTGCTGACCAGCACGACGTCGTAGACCGGGCGGCCGCGCCGGCGGCCGGCGCCGGCGAAGACCTCCGCGGGCCCGGCGACGTCGAGGCTCTGGCAACCGTCGTAGGCGACCAGGATCACGCGGGGGCGGGCCACTGGCAGAAATTAACCGTTGTTTGGCATTCGTGCCAGCGGCGGCCGTGGCACGAAGGAGACATGAGCAGCTCCCTCCAGACGGCGAACGGCGCGACCACGACGCAGATCGGCTTCCTCCTCTTCCCCGGGCTGACCCAGCTCGACCTCACCGGCCCGTACGAGGTGCTGTCGAGGCTGCCCGGCGGGCGCCTGCACCTGCTGTGGAAAGACACCGCGCCGGTGCGCGCCGACAGCGGGCTGGCGCTGGTGCCGACCGGCACGCTCGCCGACGCGCCGCAGCTCGACGTCCTCGTGGTGCCCGGCGGCTTCGGGCAGATGGCGCTCATGGACGACGCCGAGGTGCTCGACTTCCTGCGCCGGCAGGCGGCGGGTGCGCGCCACGTGACGTCGGTGTGCACCGGCTCGCTCGTGCTCGGCGCCGCCGGGCTCCTGCGCGGCTACCGCGCGGCGACGCACTGGATGTACATGGAGCTCCTGCCGGCGTACGGCGCGATCCCCGTCGACGAGCGGGTCGTCGTCGATCGCGACCGGATCACCGGCGGCGGCGTGACCGCCGGGATCGACTTCGGCCTGCGCGTGCTCGCCGAGCTGGCCGGCGACGCGGTCGCGCAGCGCGCGCAGCTCGGCCTCGAGTACGATCCGCACCCGCCGTTCGCGTGCGGGCACCCGCGGTCGGCGCCGCCCGAGATCGTCGCCGCGGTGCGCGAGGGCTTCGCGGCGCGCATGGCGACGCGGCGCGCGCAGGCCGACGCGGCCCGCCGCTGAGCTCCGCCTCGCCCGCGTCAGGCCTGCCAGACGTCGGCGGGGAACGTCTCGAGGTCGGTGAGCAGGCAGGCGACGGCGCCGTCGTCGTCGAGGCCCCAGTAGGAGCGGCGCGTCGGCGCGGCGCCGCCGAGGAAGGCGACGCAGGTGGCGGGCGCGGCCGACTCGAGCTGGTAGCTGGCCCAGCCCCAGGTCGGCACGTGGTGCTCGTCGAGGAGCTGGCGCTCGAGCGCGCGGTAGCTCGCGGTCGGGAACGTCGTCGGCTCGCGCGCGAGCTGCGCCTGCAGCTTGGCGTCCATGAAGCAGCCGGCGCCGCTGTCGCTCGTGTACGCCGGATCGGCGCTGCCGCCGTCGTCGGCGAAGGCGGCCTGCTCCCAGCGCGACGGCGTCGCGGCCGAGACCTTCACGATGACGGCGGCGAGCAGCTCCTCGGCGGGGCCGTGCCGGGTCGGGTACGTCGCGATCGCGGCGACGACGTCGTAGCTGCCGGGCGGCAGGCGCCGCGCGAGCGCCGGACCTTCGATGTCGAACGGGTCGCACGCGACGATGACGCCGGACGTGAGGCGCAGCCTGGGCAGCGGGCGCAGGGACAGGGTGGCGGCGCCGAAGCGCTCGCCGTCGACGAGCAGGCGGGCGCGGGCCGCGGCGGGCGACGGGATGCCCAGCACCGGCGGCGGCGCCGGCTCGTGCACGGCGGGGTGATCGCCGCTCGGCGCGAGGCCGTTCGGGTTGGCTCCGTTCTCGCCGCCGTGGTCGGGAAGCCTCGGCTTCTTCGCCGGCGCCGGCTTCTTCGGTGCGGCCTTCGTGGCGGCGGCCTGCTTCGCGGGCGCGGCCTGCTTCGCCGGGGCCGTCGCCTTCTTCGGGGCGGGCGCGGACTTCTTCGCGGGCGCGGACTTCTTCGCGGGGGCCGCCGCCTTCTTCGGGGCGGGCGCGGCCTTCTTCGCCGTCGCGGCCTTCTTCGCGGGGGCCGCCGCCTTCTTCGGGGCCGCCGCCTTCTTCGCCGCCACCGTCTTCGTCGCGGCCTTCGCCGCCGCCTTCCCCTTCGCGGCCTTCGCCGCCTTCTCCTTCGCTGGTGTCGCCTTGGCCTTCGTCACCATCCCCTGACCGTATCAGGGGTTCTTCACCAGCGGCACCGCGACGGTCTGCTCCTTCTCGTCGGTCTGCACGCTCGTCCGGTACGTCTGGTAGCCGTCGAGCGAGATCGTGAGCGAGTGGCGGCTGAAGCCGGAGACGTCGACCGACAGCGGCGTCGTGCCGACCCGCCGTCCGTCGAGCGTCACCACGGCGCCGCGCGGCGTCGACACGACCGTGACGTTGTGCACCGGCCGCGCGAGCTTCATCGCGACGACCGTCGGCGCGCCCGGCTCGGCGGTCACCTGGCGCGTCGCGGTCTGGTAGTCCTCCAGGCGCGCGGTCACCGTCACCGGGCCGCAGTCGACGTCGAGCTCGGTCGGCGCCGACCCCGCGCCGCGCCGGTTGACCGTGATCGCCGCGCCGCGCGGCGTGCTGCTGATCTGCAGGTGGCAGCTCCCCGGCGCCACCGCGACCGCGGCGTCGATCGCGGGCTGCGTGGCGACCGCGGCGTCGATCGGCGTGGGCGGCGCCACCTCGCCGGCGTCGAGCGCGCCGAGCGCCACCGAGCCGGCACCGGTGCCGGCGTCGACGATCATCGCCACGCCCGCATCGCGCACGGGCGCGACGCCCGGCGTCGGGTGGCTGCCGAACCGATCGCGGTAGTGCAGGTACAGCGCGGCCACCGCCGCGAGCCCGCCGAGGATGATCACCGCCGGCACCAGCCGGCTCCGCGGCGCCGGCTTGGCGGGCGGCTTCGTGCCCGCGCGCGCCGTGGCGGCGGCCTTCACCGGCTTCGCCGACGGATCGGTCGCCGGCGCGGGCGACATCCAGTCGGGCCGCGACGGACGTCCCGGCGACGGCGGCGGCGGCAGCGGAGGCGGCGGCGTGA
>DASZXE010000683.1:0-9392 GCA_035546475.1 Kofleriaceae bacterium | reverse complement strand
GCCGGCGTCATGGCTCGCCCTCGGCGCTGCCGGGATCGCGATCGAGGCCGACGCTGGAGCCGGGCGCGCCGGGCGCGGCGCCGTACACGACCGCCTCGGCCGCCGCCGGCAACGCCAGCTCCGCGTCCGCCTCGGTGTCGGGGTAGTCGTACGGCCCGCCGACCCAGACGACCCCGGCCGGGAAGTTGTCCGGCGGCGGCGGCGACGGCGACCGCCACTCGAAGCTGCGCGACCGCCACGGGTCGTCGCCGGCGCGCGGCCCGCGCACGACCCCGACCACCAGGTACGCGAGCGTCAGCAGCATGCCGCCGGCGAGCATCACCGCGCCGCAGGTCGACACCACGTGCAGCGCCTGGAAGTGCGCCGGGTAGGTCGCGTAGCGGCGCGGCATGCCGCCGTTGCCGAGGAGGAACTGCGGCGTGAAGGTCACCACGAAGCCGACCGACACCGCCGCGCAGCCGAGCCGCGCCCACGCCTCGCTGTACATGCGGCCGGTCAACTTCGGGAACCAGTAGTGCAGCGCGGCGAGGAACGCCGTCATCGTCGCGCCCACCATGATGAAGTGGAAGTGGGCGACGACGAAGTAGGTGTCGTGCCAGTGGACGTCGAGCGACGTCGTCGCCACCGCGACGCCCGACATGCCGCCGAACACGAACAGGAAGATGAACGTGAAGACGTAGAACAGCGGCGTCGCCAGCGTGATCGTCCCGCCGTACATCGTCGAGATCCAGGTGAAGACCTTGATCGCCGAGAAGATCGCGACGAGCATCGACAGCAAGCCGAACAGGCCGACGTCGAACGTCGACATGCCGGCGACGAACATGTGGTGGCCCCAGGTCAGGAAGCCGACCACCGCGATGCCGATCGTCGAGATCACGATCGCGCCGTACGACGACGACCGCCGGTGGGTGAACGTCGACACGACCTCGCTCACCACGCCCATCGACGGCAGGATCATGATGTAGACCGCCGGGTGCGAGTAGAACCAGAACAGGTGCTCGAACAGCACCGGGTCGCCGCCGGTGATCGGATCGAAGAGGCCGAGCCGCCAGACGTGATCGGCGGCGACCAGCAGCAGCGTGAGGCCGAGCACCGGCGTCGCCAGCACGAGGATGATCGCCGTGCCGTAGATCGCCCACACGAACAGCGGGAGCTGGCGCCAGCCGAGGCCGGCGACGCGCATCGTGTGGATCGTCGCGATGAAGTTGAGGCCGGTCATGATCGACGACACGCCGGTGACGAAGACGCCGATCGCCGCGATGGTGGCCGCGCTGCGCGTCGACGTGCTGTACGGCGGGTAGAAGGTCCAGCCGGTGTCGACGCCGCCCCACAGCAGCGCAGTGACGACGATCAGCGCGCCGGCGACGAAGACCCAGTAGCTGGCGAGGTTGAGGCGGGGGAACGCCACGTCGCGCGCGCCGATCATGAGCGGCACGAAGATGTTGCCGAGCCCCGACGGGATCGCCGGGATCATGAACAGCCACACCATCACGACGCCGTGCGCGGTGAACAGGCGATCGTAGGTGTCGGCGTCGACGAGCGCGTTGCCGGGCGTGACCAGCGAGAGCCGGAGGACGAGCGCGAACGCGCCGCCGAGCGCCATGAACAGCGTCACCGTCGCCAGGAACATCACGCCGACCCGCTTGTGATCGTGCGTGAACAGCCACGAGCGCACGCCGGCCGGCTCGTTCCAGAAGCTCATGGCGTCCTCAGCGAGCGCAGGTACTCGACGATCGCGGCGGCGTCGGGGCCGCCGAGCTCGCCCTGGTACGACGGCATGATCGGCGGGAAGCCGGCGACCAGCGCGGCCTGCGGATCCATCATCGACTCGGTGAGGTAGGCCTCGTCGGCGACGACGCGGCGGCCGTCGGACAGCACGACCTCGGAGTGGTAGAGGCCGCGGAAGCTGGGCGCGAGGTGCGGCGTGCCGTCGACCGTGTGGCAGCGCAGGCAGCCGTGGCGGACTGCGAGATCCTTGCCGGTGGACGCGAGATCGGCCGCCGGCCGCGCGCCGCTCCAGCGCGCGTAGTCGTCGGGCGGCAGCACGATCACGCGGCCGCGCATGCGCGAGTGGCCGGCGCCGCAGTACTCGGCGCACAGCACGTCGTACGTGCCGGGGCGGGTGGCGGTGAACCACATCGTCGTCACCCGGCCGGGCACCGCGTCCTCCTTCAGGCGGAACGCGGGGACGTAGAAGCTGTGGATGACGTCGCGCGACGTGAGCACCAGCTCGACGGGGCGGCCGAGCGGCACCCGCAGGTCGGTGTCGGCGGTGGCGCCGTCGGGATAGACGTACTCCCACATCCACTCCTTGCCGACGACGTGGATGCGCAGCGCGTCGTCGGGGGCGGCGCGCAGCTCGCGGTACTGCGAGAAGCCGACGACCCACCAGGCGAGGAAGGCGGTGAGGGTGCCGGCGATGAGGCCGCCCTCGATCCAGCGCGGCGGCTGCGGGCGCCGGCGGGCGGCGGCGCCGGGCCGCTCGCGGTACCGGACGAGGAAGAGGCCGGCGATCGCGAACGCGAGGAAGGCGACCACGAACGCGGCGCCGATGACGCTGTAGTGGAGCAGGTCGATCGAGCGGGCGTCGCTCGACGCCTGCGGCGGCAGGCCGAGCGCGCGGCGGAGGAGCTCGTTCATCGCGGCCTCCGGCGGGCGCGGGCGAGGCGAGCGCGGCGATCGAGGCGGAGGAGCCAGACGACCAGCGCGATCAGCCCGACGAGCACGGTGGCGCCGCCGGCGCCGAACAGGAGCGCGATGCGGCGCCGGTAGCGGCGCAGCGCCGGATCGAAGCGGAAGCAGGAGACGAGATCGTGCGCGGTCGCCGGCGTCAGCTCGCCGCGGGCGGCGCGCGCGACGGCGGCGCCGAGCTGATCGTAGACGATCCCGCGCAGGTCCTCGGCGAGGCGGCCGTCCGGCGTGAGGACGAAGACGACCGCGGGGTGCGCGTACTGCGACGTCGACGGATCCCACGCGTAGTGGAAGCCGAGCGCGTCGGCGAGGCGGCGGACGGTGGCCGCGTCGCCGAGGAGGTAGGGCCACGCGCGCGAGGTCGGCGCGAGGCCGCCGTCGGCGAGCAGCGCGGTGTGGCGGGCCGCGGCGGCGGCGGGCGTCTCGTGCGGATCGAGGCTGACGACGACCGGCAGGTAGTCGCGGCCGGCGGCGTCGGGGTGGGCGTGGACCTGCTCGGCGATGGCGCGGAGGACGACGCTGCACAGCATCGTGCAGCGGGCGTAGGCGAGGACGAGGACGACGGGGCGGTGGCGGTCGAAGACGTCGCCGAGGCGGAGGTGCGCCCCGCTCGCGTCGGTGAACGGGAGGTCGAGCGGGATGCGGGCGCCGACCCGCTCGTCGAGGCCGACGGCGAGGCGGGGCGAGGTGGTGGCGTGCGCGGCCGCGGCGGGCGCGAGCGCGGCGAGGGCCAGCGCGGCGGCGGCGATGGAGGCGCGCGGGGTCACCGGCCACCTCGCGCGCGCAGGTAGCGGTCGATCGCGACGTCGACCGGGAGGCGGACGATGCGGCGGTCGCGATCGGCCCAGCTCCAGCGGTCGAGCGCGGCGCGGCGGAGCGCCTGCGCGTGCTCGCCGGCGGTGCCCGGCGAGAACGGCTCGGCCGGCGAGGTGCTGGGAGCCGGGCCGCGATCGGTGCGGCCGCCGCCGGCGACGCGCGGCGCGAGCAGGAGCGCGACGATCGCCGCGCAGGCGAGGATGACGGCGACGGTGCCGGCGATCAGCCAGCCGACGGTGCGGCCGGGGATGCGATCGGGCGCCTCGGTGAGGTGGGGGGACGTCATGTGGAGGTCTCGTAGGCGAGGCCGTCGGCGAGGTACGGATCGCCGGCGACGAGCGGGGGGATGCGACGTGTCCGCCAGGCGGACACTGCAAGCGAGAGGCCGCCGACCGCGGCGAAGGCGGCGAGGTCGGTCCACGACGGGACGGCGGAGTCGCTGACGCGCGGCACGACCAGCCACCAGGAGTGGACGAGGTGGCCGGCGACGACGAGCGCGGCGATCGCCGCGAGCGCGTTGCCGCGCCGCTTGACCGCGCGGAAGATCAGGAGCGGGAACGGGATCGCGAACAGGAGCGCGACCATCGCCACCGCGGCCCACTGCCAGCCGCCGCCGGTCCGCTGGAGGTAGAAGCCCACCTCCGACGGCTTGTCGGCGATCTGGATCAGCATCGCCTGGAAGTAGGCGAGGTAGGCCCAGACGGTGACCAGCGCGTGCAGCACGCGGCCGAGCGCGTGGTAGTGCGGCGGGCGGAGCGGCAGCGCGCCGCGGGCGTGGGCGCGCCACGCGGCGACGACGATCGCCGCCTGACCGGAGGCGAGCGCGCCGGCGAGGATGTAGAGGCCGAAGCCGGACGACCACCAGTCGGGCTGGAGCGACATCAGCCAGTCGAAGGCGGCGAAGGTGACGGCGAGGCCGAGCACCGGCAGCGCGACGGAGGCGAAGCGGCGCTCGCGGCGGAGGACGTCGGCGTCGGGCGGCGGTGACCCGGGGGCCGGCGTCCGGTCGCGCCGGCGCGACCAGGCCCGGAGCAGCTCGGCGGCGACGACGAAGAGGCCGAGGTAGACGGCCGAGCGGACGGTGAAGAACGGGACGGACAGCCACGCGCGCTTGACCTCGACGGCGTGGACGAGCTCCGGCGACGGATCGACCCACGGCCACACGCGGGCGGGCGCGACGAACAGCGGGATCGCGAGCACGGCGACCGGCGCCAGCGCGGCGGCGACCGCCTCCGTCGGCCGGCGCACGACGGACGGCCAGCGCGCGTTGGCGGCGTAGCCGATCATCAGCATCGCCAGGCCGCCGATCGCGAGCGTGGCGACCGCCGACCAGGCCGCGAGGTAGGCGGCGAACGCGCGCTCGGGGACGACCGCGAAGCCGAGGCCGATCGCGATCGCGCCGGCGACGCCGACGACGGCGGCCGGCCCGGCGACCGGGCGGCCCACGATCGGGGGCGGTCGATCGTTCACGGCAGCCACTGCTCGGCCTCCGCTCGCTCGCCGGCGGCGAGCGCGTCGATCGGGACGTCGCGGCCCTGCAGCGCGCGCAGGTAGTGGACGATCGCGACCCGGTCGCGCGGGGCCAGGAGCGCGCCGTACGCGGGCATCAGGCCGTAGCCGGCGGCGATGACGGCCAGGTAGCGCTCGTCCGGGAAGCGGACAGCCGTGTCGTCGACCAGCGACGGCGGGCGGCGCAGCTCCATCGCGCGGGCGACCTCGCTGTCGCCGTCGGCGGCGAGGCCGTGGCAGGGCGCGCAGTAGCGGTCGAAGCGATCGCGGCCGCGGTCGAGGACGGCGCGGCTGGGGGCGACCGCCGGCGCGGTGTCGTCCGACTCCGCCACCGGCACCGCCCCCTCGGCCGGCAGGCGGTCGCAGCGCCCGTCGGCGAACATCGTCGTCGCCCCGTCGTGCCGGCAGCCGACCGGCCGCTGCATGCGGTGCAGCGACCAGTCGCAGCCCGCCGCGAGCACCGCGGCCGTGGCCGCGACGCCGACGCCGACGACGACCGCGGCCCCGGGCCGCCACGCCGCGCGCGCCCTCACGAGAGCCTCCCGAACGGGTGGACCGCGCGCGCGCCGGTCGCCCGCAACAGCTCGTCGAGCTCCTCGCGCTGCCACCGCGGGTCGTCCGCCGACACCGCCAGCCAGAAGCCGGCGCGGGTCGCCGACTCGATGCCTCCGACGTCGAAGATCGGATCCCACAGCGTCAGGAGCCGCGCGGCGACCATGAACGCGCCGACGATCCCGAGCGCCCCCAGCAGGAAGCCCATCTCGATCGTGATGAGCAGGAACGGCAGCGGCATGTGCCCCGGCCGGCCGCCGCTGACGACCGGGTAGAGGTACGCCTCCATCCACCACTGGAGCGCGTAGGCGGCCACCGCGCCGACCACCGCGCCGACGCCGGCGGCGATCGCGAGCCGCGGCCGCGGCGCCTCCAGCACCTCGTCGAGCTCGCGCACGTGCACCGGCGTGTACGCGCCGATCGCGGCGTAGCCATGCCCGCGCACCGCGCGCGCCGCGGCGACGAGCGCGTCCGCGTCGGCGTACTCGGCGGCGACGCCGCGCTTCACGCTTGCTCCTCCTTCAGCTCGGCGACCGGCAGGAACGGGACGAAGCGGAGGAACAGCAGGTAGAGGAAGCCGAAGAACGCGAACGTGCCGCCGAGGATGCCGAGGTCGACCCAGGTCGGCGTGAAGCTCGACCACGCCGACGGCAACTGGTCGCGCTCGAGGCCCTGCACGATGATGACGAACCGCTCGAACCACATGCCGACCAGCACGGCCAGCCCGATGAAGAACAGCACCACCGGCGTCCGCCGCGCCCGCCGCCACCACAGGAGCTGCGGGACGACGACGTTGCAGGTGATCATGATCCAGAACGCGAGGCTGTACGGGTGGTGGCCGAAGAACAGCGACCGCTCGGCCGGCTCGCCGCCGTAGTAGGCGCCGAAGTGCTCGACGACGTAGCCGTAGTCGACGATGAGGCCGGTGGCGAGCAGGAGCTTCGCGCAGTTGTCGAGGACGCGGTCGACCAGCACGTCCTGCAGCCGGTAGAAGACGCGCACCGGGATGGCGAGCACGAGCACCATCGCGAAGCCGCTGAAGATCGCGCCGGCGACGAAGTAGGGCGGCTGCAACGTCGAGTGCCAGCCGGGCGTGAGGCCGATCGCGAAGTCGGACGCGACGATGCTGTGCACCGAGATCACGAGCGGCGTCGCGATCGAGGCGAGCAGCAGGTACGTGACCTTCCACTGCCGCCACGCGCGGTCGTCGCCGCGCCAGCCGATCGCGACCAGCGCCAGCAGGCGGCGGCGCCGGCGCGTGCGCGCCTGATCGCGCATCGCCGCCAGGTCGGGGATGAGGCCGACGTACCAGAACAGCAGCGAGACCAGGAAGTAGGTCGAGATCGCGGCCGCGTCCCACGGCAGCGCCGACTTCACCTGCGGCCACACGCCCATGACGTCGGGGTAGGGCAGGAGCCAGTAGGCGAACCACGGCCGTCCGAGGTGGAGGAGCGGGAACAGCGCGGCCTGCACGACCGCGAACAAGGTCATCGTCTCGGCGAGGCGGCTCACCGGGTTGCGCCAGCGCTGCTGCTCGAGGAGGTAGAGGATCGCCGAGATGAACGTGCCGGCGTGGCCGATGCCGACCCAGAAGACGAAGTTGATGATGCCGAAGGCCCAGGCGACCGGCACCTGGTTGCCCCACAGGCCGATGCCGGTGCCGATGGTGTAGGCGATGAGCGCGAACAGCATGGCGGTGCCGCCCGCGCAGATCGCGAACGCGATCCACCAGTGCGGGCCGGGGCGGGCCCGCATGCGGGCGTAGAGATCGTCGTGGACGCGGCCGAGGTCGCTCACCGGCGCGGCCCCGGGTTGCGGATGGCGGCGAGGTACTGCGTGCGCGGGCGGGCGCCGAGGTCGTGGAGGAGATCGAAGCGGCGCGGATCGCGGCGCATGGCGGCGAACGCGGTGCCCTCCTCGTCGAGGCGGCCGAACTGGATCGCGGCGGTCGGGCACGCCTGCTGGCACGCGGTGACGACCTCGCCGGGCGCGGGCTCGCGATCCTCGACGAGCGCGGTCTGCTCGGCGCGGCGGATGCGCTGCACGCAGTACGTGCACTTCTCCATCACGCCGCGCGAGCGGACGGTGACGTCGGGGTTGTACTGGAGCGCGTCCGAGCCGCGCCGCTCGTACGCGAACCAGTTGAAGCGGCGGACCTTGTACGGGCAGTTGTTCGAGCAGAAGCGGGTGCCGACGCAGCGGTTGTAGACCTGCTCGTTGAGGCCGTCGGGGCTGTGCACCGTCGCCTCGACCGGGCAGACGTACTCGCACGGCGCGTCCTCGCAGTGCTGGCACGGCACCGGCTGGTTGACGGCGACGCCGCCGGCGTGCTGGTAGCGATCGACGCGCAGCCAGCCCATGTGGCGCCCGCGGGCGACGTCGTCGGGGCCGACCGACGGCACGTTGTTCTCGGCCTGGCAGGCGATCATGCACGCGCCGCAGCCGGTGCAGCTCGAGGTGTCGATCGACATGCCCCACTGCACGCCCTCGCGCGCGCGGGCCGGCAGCATCGACGGCGGATCGCCGCGGAGGTGGGCGGTGAGGTCCGGCGCGGCGAGGAAGCCGGCGAGGGTGGCGAGCGGCGTCGTCTCGCGGCCGTGCTCGGTCATCGTCGTCTGGGTGCGGATGACGCGGCCGACGCCGCCGGTGCGGTGCGCGCGGCCGGTGGCGAGCAGCGAGTCGCCGGTCCGCAGCGGATAGGCGTCGGCGCCGACGCGGTCGGCGATCGGCAGCGCGCGGTCGCGGGCGCCGTGGCCGACCTCGATCGTGATCGAGCCGTCGGCGGCGCCGTCGACGAGGACGGCGGGCAGCGCGGCGGCGCCGGCGTCGGTCTCGACGAGCAGCAGCTCGCCGTCGCCGACGTGGAGCGCGTGGGCCGTCGCGCGGCTCATCAGCGCGCCGTTGCCCCAGGTCTGCTTGGTGATCGGGTGCGGGAGCTCCTGCAGCCAGGCGTTGGCGGCGAACCGGCCGTCGCGGAGCTGCGGGCTGGCGGCGAGGGCGACCTCGAGCGTGCCGGCGCCACCGGCGGCGAGCGCGGTGGCGAGGCCGTCCGACAGCTCGGCGGGGAACGCGGCGGGCAGCGGCGCCGGGGCGATCCGCGGGGCGCGGCTGCCGGCGACGACGCCGGCGCGCAGCGCGTCGGTCCACGCGGCGTCGTCGAGGCCGCGGTGCTGATCGCGGACGATCGCGCGGGCGTCGCGCCCGTCGCCGGCCAGCACGGCGAGGACGTCGAGCGGCGCGAGGACGTCGAACCGCGGCCGGCAGGCGGGCTGCGCGATGGAGAGCGTGCCGTCCCACGCGCGCCCGTCGCCCCAGGTCTCGAGCTCGTGGGCGAGCGGCGCGAACGCGCGGCAGGCGCGAGCCGTGCGCGACGGGTAGGCGGCGAGGCAGAGGCTGAACGGCGCGCGCGCGAACGCGGCCTCGAGCGCGAGGGCCGGCGGCGCGGTGCGGACCGGGTCGACGTCGAGGACGACGAGGGCGCCGACCTGGCCGGTGGCGAGCGCGCGGGCGAGCGAGGCGAGCGAGTCGCCGCCGAGCGGCTCGGCGATCGCCGGCTCGCTGAACGCCACCGGGCCGCCGTGATCGCCGCACGCGGCCTCGATCCAGCGGGCGAGCGCGTGGACCGCGGCCGGCTGGCGATCGCCGACGACGATCGCGCCGGCGCCGCGGTGGGCGAGGAGGTCCGCGGCGAGGCGGTCGACCCACGCGTGCGCGGGCCCGAGCCGCTCGCCGGCGCGGGCGACCAGCGCCGGGGGAAGCGTCGCGATCGAGCCGCCGCCCGCCGCGATCGCGGCGGCCAGCGCGACCGCCACCGCGGCGACGTC
>DASZXE010000682.1:0-10295 GCA_035546475.1 Kofleriaceae bacterium | reverse complement strand
TACGCGCCCGCGCCCGGCGTCGGCATCGGGCCGACCGGCGGCGCGTGGTGGCCGCTGCCCGGCGGCGGCGTCGCGGGCCCCGCCACCGCAGGCGAGGGTCCGCTCCAGCCCGCGCTCCCCGCGCTCCCCGCGGTCCACGACGAGCTGCCCGCGCTGCCGAGCTGCGCCGCGATCGCGTCGAGGTGCTCGCCGACCGCGTCCATCGACGGCGGCCGCTGCGCCGCGTCCTTCGCCATCATCGCCAGCACGAGGCCGTCGAGCGCCGGCGGCAGGTGCAGGTCGGGGCGGCGCTGGCTCGGCGGCGACGGCGGCTCGGTCAGGTGCTTCGACAGGATCGCCATCACCGTCGTGCCCTCGAACGGCAGCCGGCCGGTGAGCATCTCGTAGAGGATCGCGCCGAGCGCGTAGATGTCCGTCCGGCCGTCGACGTGCTCGGCGCGGATCTGCTCGGGCGCCATGTACTGCGGCGTGCCGACCAGGTCGCCCGCGCGCGTCATGTGGTTGACCGTCGCGCGGTTGTCGTCGCGCAGCTTGGCGATGCCGAAGTCGAGGACGCGCACGACGTCGCGCTCGCGGCCGCGCTCGGTGAGCATGACGTTGTCGGGCTTGAGGTCGCGGTGGACGATGCCGTGCTGGTGGGCGTCGGCGAGCGAGCGGCAGATCTGCTGCGCGATGTGGATCGCGCGCGCCGGCGGCATCGCGCCCTCCTGCTGCATCACGCTGCGCAGCGAGCTGCCCTCGAGCAGCTCCATCGCGATGTAGAGCGAGCCGTCGGCGTCCTGGCCGAAGTCGTAGATGTTGACGGTGTTCGGGTGGCTGAGCTTCGCGCACAGCTCGGCCTCGGCGTTGAAGCGGCGGACGAGGCCGGCGTCGGCGGACAGCTCCGGGCGCAGCACCTTGATGGCGACCTTGCGCTTGAGCGAGATCTGCTCGCCGCGGTAGACGGCGCCCATGCCGCCCTCGCCGAGCTTGGCGATCACGCGGTAGCGGCCGCCGATCTCGCGGCCGACCAGCTCCGCGCCCCTGCCCGGCTCGGCGATCGCGCTGGCGACGCCCGCGTGCTGCGACGGCGCGGTGCCGACGGTGGCGCGGCCGCACGCGCCGCAGAAGCGAGCGTCGGGCGCGAGCGGAGCGTTGCAGTGGGGGCAGGTCACGTGGGGAGGCGACAACCGACCGGGGGAGCCGAGTATAGCCGCGCTGGCCCGAGAGTCGCGCACGTGCAGGTAGGAACGCCCGACGGGGGCCGGCGATCTCCGGCGCGGTCCGGCGCGATCCGGCGCCCCGGCAGGAACCGGCTCGCTCCTGCGTTGTCGAACCGGCGAAGCGCGGGTCAGCGGTGGAGGGCGAAGATGCCGTAGAGCGGCTGGGTGCCGCCGCGCAGGAGGCGGACCTCGAGGCGCTCGTCGTCGTAGAGGGCGACCATCGCGAGCGCGTCGCCGCCGCCGTCGGTGGTGGCGACGAAGCCGAGGTAGATGCGCAGCGGCGCGCCGCTGAAGGTGAGGCCGGACAGCGCGTCGGCCTCGGCGCCGGGCAGCGATGCCAGCGAGGCGCCGGCGACCAGCCCGTCGACGTCGAGGGTGCCGGCGAGGCCGTGGCGATCGACGGTGGCGATGGCGAGGTGGGCGGTGGCGTCGACGGCGACGCCGACGCGAAGGGCCGGGTTGTCGCCGACGCGCGCGCCGGACCAGTCGCCGCGGAAGTCGCGCAGGTCGTTGCAGGCGGCGAGCGCGACCGCGAGCGCGGCGGCGACCGCGAGGACCACGCGGGCGGCTGTGGGCGGGGTCACGGCGAGCGCGCGGGCCACGAGCACCATTCTACCGGCGCCGGCGCGTGCGTGCAGCGAGGCGGCTGCCGCGATACGTTTGCGACCGATGCGTGCGTCGCCCGCCATGGTCGCGATCGGAGCGATCGTGGCGATCGCCGGCGGGGCGCGCCTCGCGCGTGCGGCGGGGCCGGGCGGGCCGGGGGGCGACGACGCGCCGCCGCCCGCGGAGCTGCCGCCACCGGCGGGCGACCCGGTGCCGCCGGCCGGCGGTCCACCGGCTGCCGGCGGTCCACCGGATGCCGGCGGTCCGCCTCCCGCCGACGACGCGCCACCTCCCGCCGACGACGCGCCGCCACCGCCCGACGGCCTGCCTCCCGCCGACGGCCTGCCTCCCGCCGAGCCCACCGGCGTCGACCTCGGCGACACCGGCGACTCCGCCTTCGGCCCGCTCATCCTGATCGAGCGCATCCGCATCGCCGGCAACCGGTCGACCGCCGAGCGCGTGATCCGCCGCGCCCTGCCGGTCGCCGCCGGCGACGTCATGCGCGCCGGCGATCCGCGCCTCGCCCGCGCCCGCTTCAAGCTGCTCGCCCTCGGCTACTTCCGCGACGTCTCGCTCCGCCTCGAGAAGGGCAGCGCGCGCGGCCGCGTCGTCCTCACCGTCACCGTCAGCGAGCGCGGCACCATCTCGCTCAACCGCCTCTGGTTCGGCACCAGCGTGCTCGCCCCGTGGTGGCTCGGCGTCGACCTCACCGAGCGCAACTTCCTCGGCACCGGCCTCGCGGTCGCCGGCGGCATCGCCTACGCTGATCACGGCGCGGTGATCGGCGCGCGCGACCAGTGGGCCGGCGAGCTGCGCGCCGGCGCGTCGGCGATCGGCGGCAGCCGCTGGGGCGCGTACGGCGCCGTCACCGCCCAGCACGGCGCCGAGCCGTACCGGATCGGCGGCCCGAGCGACAGCACCGACGTCGGCGACTTCCGCGCGTTCGCCTACCGCCGGCTCGGCGCGCGCGGCGTCGTGCGCCGCGACGTCCTGCCCAACCTCCACCTCGACGCGCGCCTGCGCATCGAGCGGATCGACGCCGACCTGCCGGTCGCGCCCACCCGCACGCTGCCCGACGGCCGCACCGCCGCGATCGACCTCGGCCTCCACCAGGACCGCAGCGCGGTGGTGAGCGTCCGCTTCGGCCTCGAGCGCGACACCCGCACCGATCCGATCCTGCCGCGCGACGGCAGCCACCTGCAGCTCTCGGCCGAGCTCGGCACCACGCTGCTCGGCGGCGACTACGACTTCACCACGCTGCTCGCCCGCTACGACCACTGGTGGCCGCTCGCCGAGCGCCACGCGATCGCCGTGCGCACGACCGGCGGCATCATCCTCGGCGAGGCGCCCCGCTTCGATCGCATCCACGTCGCCGACGTCGATCGGCTGCTGACGCCGCGCGTGCTCGGCATGACCGTCGCGACGTCGGCGGCGCCCGACCTGCTCGGCACCGACAACGCCGACGTCGTCTACGGCGACGTCGGCGGCAACCTGCTCGTCGAGTACTCGTACCGCTGGTTCCGCCGGTCGAAGGCGATCTACGGCGGCGACCTGTTCGTCGCCGCCGGCCTCTGGGGGCTCGCCTCCGCCGACGATCTGCGGGTCCGCGATCGCTCGCTGGCCTCGGCGCTGCCGATCGACGGCGTGGTCGACGCCGGTCTCCGCCTCGACACCGAGCTGGGCGCCTTCGAGTTCACGCTCGCCAACGCGCTCGGGCGGTTCTCGCGATGAGCCGGCGGCCCGCCGCGGCGCTCCTGGTCGCTGCCTCGCTCGCGCTCGCCGCCGCGCCGCCGGCGGCCGCCGACGAGATCCACCGCCAGCAGGACATGACCTTCACCGAGGCGAACGGGGTCCTGCGGGTCGCCACCAGCGCCAACGTCCTCGACGCCGGCGCCTACGAACGGCTCGACGACGGTCTGCCGTCGACGGTCGTCATCCGCGTCTGGCTGCAGCCGACCGGCAAGCAGCGGGTCGTCGCGGCCGTCATCCTCCGCAACCAGATCGTCTACGACCTGTGGGACGAGGTCTACACCGTGGTCACCGCCGGTCCGTCCGGAAAGCGGACGATGCAGGTGAAGTTCAAGGCGGAGGCGCTGAAGCTGCTCACCGGCGTCGACGTCGCGCTCACCGGCCTCGACGCCCTCGACCCCGCCGAGAGCTACACGGTCACCGTGCAGGCGGAGCTCAACCCGATCTCGGCGCAGAGCCTCGCCGAGGTGCGCAAGTGGCTGTCGGACGGCTCGAGCGGCGGCCTCGACCGCGGCGGCTCGCTGTTCGGCTCGTTCGTATCGGTCTTCGTCAACCCCAACCTGCCGGCGGCGGACCGGGTCCTGCGCCTGACGTCGCAGCCGTACCGGAGGAGCGCACCGTGAAGAAGGCAGCTTCCGACCCCGGCGGCCCCGGCGGCCCCGGCGGCCGCTTCCACCGACGGTGGATGAGCCTGCAAGTGAAGGTCGTCGTCGGCCTGCTGGTCGTCGTGCTGGCGCCGCTCGGCGCCTCGGCGTACCTGATCGATCAGATCGGCCGCATCACCGCCAACTTCGCCGCCAAGGACGCCGGCGAGCGCAACGACTCGATGAAGAAGGCGCTCGACGCCTACAGCGACCTGTTCGACACGATGAAGCAGTTGAACGTCGAGGTGGCGGCGCGGCTGGCGACCTTGCCGGTGATCGCGCAGGCGAAGCCGGGCACCGACCTGGCGCCGGTGCTGGCCGGCGAGGGGCGCGCCACCAGCCTGACCGTCCGCGCGCCGGACGGCACCGTGATCGCCACCGCGGCCCGCAAGCTGTCGGCGGGGATCGAGGTGCGGCCGCTCGAGGTGCCGCTGCCTGGCGGCAACGCGCTCGAGGTCGACTTCGTCAAGCCGGACGAGCTGCTCGACGACCGCTTGAAGCTCGCCGAGTCGTGGCACAAATCGCAGATGGTGGCGCAGGTCCGCAGCGCGCTGCCGTTTGGGATCCGGATCGTCTTCCTCGGGCTCGTCAGCGGCGCAGCGCTGGCGGCGATCGTCCTCGGCTTCCTCGCCGCCGGCCGGGTCACCCGGCGCATCGAGCGGCTGGTCGCGGTCGCGCGCTCGGTGTCGCGCGGCGAGGCGGGCGCGCGCGCGCGGCTCGGCGGCACCGACGAGATGGCGGAGCTTGGCGGCGCGCTCGACACGATGCTCGACGACCTCGGCCGCCAGCGCGGCCAGATCGAGTACCTCCAGCGGATCGGCGCGTGGCAGGACGTCGCGCGCCGGCTCGCCCACGAGATCAAGAACCCGCTCACGCCGATCCAGCTCGCGGTGCAGCAGTGCGTGTCGTCGTACCAGGGCGACGATCCCCGCTTCAAGCGGCTGCTCGCCGACACCGGCGAGATCGTCGAGGAGGAGATCGCCGGCCTGCGCCGCCTGGTCGACACCTTCCGCACCCTCGGCCAGCTCCCGCGCGTCGAGGCGGCCGCGATCGAGCTGGCCGGCGTGGTCGGCGACGTCGGCCTCGACCCCGCGGTCGGCGAGCGGCTGGTCGTCCGGGCGCCGGACAGTCCGGTCCAGGTTCGCGCCGACAAGCTCTTGCTCAAGCGCGTCCTCGCCAACCTGGTCGAGAACGGCATCCACGCCGGCCAGGAAGCCGGCCGCGCCGGCAAGGTGACCGTGTCGTGGCGCGCCGACGCGCAGGGGCGCCACGCGATCATCCACGTCGACGACGAGGGCAAGGGCGTCGCCGCCGGCGATCGCGAGCGGATCTTCGAGCCGTACGTGACGACGAAGGCGACCGGCACCGGCCTCGGCCTCGCGATCGCAAAGAAGATCGCCCTCGAGCACGGCGGCAACCTCGACATCGCCGCCGACCCCGCGCCGACCGGCGGCGCCCGCTTCGTGCTGACGGTCCCGCTCGCCGCCTGAGGCCGGAGCGTCAGCGACGGGCGGGGGGCCGGAGCGGCAGCGACGGGCCGGGCCCCGGAGCGTCAGCGACGGGCCGGGCCGGAGCGTCAGCGACGGGCCGGGGCCCGGAGCGGTAGCGAGGGGCCGGGCCCGGAGCGTCAGCGACGGGCCGGGGCTGTGCCGTGTCGAGATCTGGCTCGGGGTCCTCCCCGAGCCAGATCGACCGAGAGCGGTCTGGGACTGTGGACGGTGAAAGCTTCGCCGTCGCCGAGGCCCGGAGCGCCAGCGACGGGCCGGGGCCGTCCAATGTCGCGGCGCGAGGTCGCGGGGCGCCGGAGAGCCTCTCTGCGGGGGAGGGGTTGGGTATGGAGCCCGAAAATGGAGGGACGGTGAACGTGTCGTTCGCGGGCTGGCCGGGCTCGCCTGCGCGGGGCCGGCGGCGCGGGTCAGGGCGCGTCGTGGGGGACCAGCCGCACCTGGGCCTGGTAGCCGCTCGGATCGGTGTCGATGCGCACCGCGCGCCGGTCGGCGACGTAGAGCGAGCTGTCCTTCAGCATGTCGAGCGTGAGCCCGCTCGCGGCGATCTTCGCGGCGACGTGCGGCGACTTCAGATCGAGCGACGGCAGCCAGGTGCCGTAGTTGAACAGGCGGCCGTCGAGCTCGCCGTCGACGACCGCGTGCGTGTGGCCGAAGACGACGTGCGTGATGCCGGGCGCGGCCAGCCGGTCGCGCGCGGCGCGCAGCTCGCGGTCCTCGCGGAACAGCCCCAGCGTCGCCGGGGCCGCGCCGCCCGCGCTCGCGCCGCCGGTGCCGAGCGTCGGCTCGTCCGCCGCCACCTTGGTCGGCGCCGAGGCCAGCTTGCGCTCCTCGGGCTCGAGCTCGGCGAGGCCCTCCTCGAGCTCGCGCGCGAACGTCGGATCGGCGAGCCGGTCCTTCACGACCTTCCGCCACGACGGATCGTCGAACGCCGCGACCGCCGCGTTCGGCCGCAGCGGCGGCGCGTCGCCGTCGAGGAGCGCGCCGAGGATGCCCGTCCACGGCAGGGCCGACATGCCGGGCGCGCCCAGCCGGCTCTTGAGGAACAGGAAGAAGCGCGCGAGCGTGCGGCCGCCGATCCAGCCCTGGCGCAGCCCGTGGTAGGCGACCGTCAGCATCGGCTTGACGTTGTCGGCGTACGGATGGGTGCGCTCGAGGTCGTTGTAGAACTGCAGCATGAAGTCGGTGCCCCACACCCGCTCGAGGTAGAGCTGGTTCCCCGGCCCCTCGTAGCAGAACTCGAGCGGCACCCGCGGGCAGTTCTCCGGCGTCCAGTGGTGGCCGTGCTCGACGTGGACGCCGTGGAAGACGTGGTGGCCGACGTCGTACGAGAGCTGCCCCGACGGCGGCGCGCCGAGCGCCTCCCACATCCGGTGCTTGACCCGCTCGAAGACCATGTCGAGGTCGTGGTTGCCGACGAGGAACCGCACGCGCGAGCCCTTCGCGACCAGCGCGCGCAGCCCGGCGAAGAAGTCCGGGTGGGCGGCGAGCGCGGTCTCGAGCTTCTGCATCGACGCCGGCTCCGGCCACAGGAGGTACGCCGCCTTCGGCACCTCGAACGGCGCGATCTGCGCGAAGTCGACGATGTCGCCGTTCAGGAGCAGCGTCGTCTCCGGCCCCGCGATCCGCTCGCAGAACCGCGCGAAGACGTCGTCGTCGCGGAAGTCCTCGAGCGGATCGTCGTTGCCGGCCCCGAGGTGCAGATCACCGATGACGTAGGCGCGTTCGCTCATGCGCTCCTCCTCTCGGCCGCGCCTACGACGAGGCGTGGGCGTGGCAGGTGTCGGCCCAGGGGACCTCGCGCAGCATCGCGACGTCGAGGGCGACCCCGCACTCGCGGCAGCGGCCGTAGCGATCGTCGTCGGCGTCGATCCACCGGCGCAGGCCGTCGACGTGGTCGAGCGCCTTGCGCAGGACCTCCTCGGGGCGCGCGCCCGGCTTCAGGTCGAGGCCGAGCGCGCGGATGATCGTCATCGGATCCGGCGACGCGAGCAGCTCGGCGAGCTTGGTCGCGAGGGTCTGGCCGCGACGCATGAGCGCGCGCCGCAGGGCCACGAGGTCGGCCTCGGGGATGCGCGCCCGCAGCGACGCGCCGTCGGTCATGGCGTGATCAGCGTCAGCGAGTGCGGGCCGCGCGCCCACACCCGGCCGAGCTCGTCGAGGGTGACGTCGAGCACCTGGTTCTCGACGAGGCCGCGGCGGACGTCGAGCCGCTTGAGCTTGCCGCCGTCGTAGATCGCGATGCCGCGATCGGTGGCGAGCCACAGCTTGCCGTCGGCGCCGAGCGCGAGGTCGTGCACGTTGCCGCGCAGGGCCGGCGGGAAGCTCCAGCGCTCGCCGTCGTAGGTGCCGACGCCGTCGGGCGACGCGACGAACACGAGGCCGCCCGGCGACACCGCGATCGCGTCGAGCAGCTCCGACTCGAGCTGCGAGCCCTCCGTCCACACCTGGACCTCCTCGCCCTTCATGCGGACCGCGCCCTCGTGGCTCGCCATCCACACCTGGTCGTCGAGGAAGGCGACGTCGTCGACGCCGACCGGCACCGGCAGGATGCCGCGCGCGCGATCGCGCTTGTCGCCGCTCGCGTGGTGGTACGCCACCGCGCCGAGGCCGATGTCGACGAGCGCGACGCCCCACGGCTCGACCTCGTCGTCGTCGTCGTCGTGGTAGCGGAGCCCGACCCACAGCAGGCCGTCGGGGGCGAAGCGCGCGAAGCTGACCTCCGACTTCACGCCCGGCGTCTTGAGCGTGACGCCGAGCGGCGTCCAGGTCTCGCCGTCGATGCGCGCGATCTCGATGCCGCCGTGATCGCTCGTGCGGTGGAGCCCGTAGACGACGCCGGCGCTGTCGCGGGTGACCGCGAGCACGACGCCCTCGGGCGGGCCCGCGGGATCGAACGCGTCGCCGTGCCAGCGCCACGCGCGCGGCGCGCCGGTCGCGATCCAGCAGTCGTCGGCGGACAGGCAGTGGACCGCGAGGGTGCCCGCCTGCTCGAGCATCTCGGCGCGGCGCAGCCAGCCCTCGGGCTGGGCGGCGTCGAGCGTGTAGCGGGCGACCCCGAGCTCGCGGGTGCCGACGAGCAGCTTGTCGCCGTCGGCGGCGATCGTGGTGGCCGACACCGGCGGCCGCGCCTCGAGCGGGTCGATGCGCAACGACGGCGCCGGACCCGGCGTGGCGCTCGAGAGCGGCGCCAGCACCGTCGAGCCGCGCGGCAGCGGCGTGCCGTTGGGCCGCACGACCGCGAACAGGCCGTCGTCGGCCAAGGCGACGGTGCGATCGCCCATCGCGGCCATGCTCTGCCACGGCGCGCCCGGCGGCAGCTTGTACGTCCACCAGGTGGCGCCGCTGCCGCCGGCGAGGCGCGGCGTGCCGCCGTCGTCGGCGCCGAGCACGAGCACGCCGCCCTCGGGCGCGGCGGCGATCGCCTTGACGGCGACGATGTCGCAGCCCTGCGCGCGGCCGATCGCGACGATCGTGCCGTCGGGCTTGCGGTGGCGCAGCCCGCGGGAGGTGCCGATCCACAGGCCGCCGGCCTCGTCGAGGTAGAGCGCGGTGATCGGCTCGTTCACCTCGGGATCGGCCCAGCCGGAGGTGGTGACGTGCTGGAGGCCCTTGGCGTGGCCGATCCACACGCCGCCGTCGACGGCGGGCGCGACCGCGATCGAGTCCGGCGGCCGGACGCTCGGATCGCCGCCGAGGCCGAGCGCGGCGGCGGTGGGCGACGCGGGCAGCTCGACGAACCCACCGCCGGCGACCTGGTAGTAGCCGATGCCGCCGTCGGTGACGACCCACAGCCAGCTCCGGCTGGTGTCGGCGGCGAGGCCGAGGACGCGGTCGCCGATCAGCCCGTGCATGCCCGAGAGGACGAGCACGTCGTCGCCGGTCCAGCGCTCGAGGCCGTGGCCCTTGGCGACGAACACGACGCCGCCGACGGTCGCGATCAGGCGGGCCGGCGACGTCTCGGTGAAGACGCGCATGCGGACGTGACCCGCGCTCGGCACCGGCGCGACCTTCGGCATCGCCGCCGGGCACGCGGCGAGGAGGAGCGCGGCGAGCGCGCCCGCGACGCGGAGCCCGCGGGCCGCCTCGAACGCGGCTCGGCCCGCGAGGCGCACGGGTTGCGCGCGGGCACGGTCGGATCGTCGGTCAGCCACCGGGACCAGAGCCTCGCACGAGCCGAACGTAGATCAAGGCCGGGCTTGGCGCCAGCCGGCCCCCGGTCGATAATCGACCGATGGCGCGCTCGCGCGGTCGTTCACGCGGCTCCGGCCTCCCGCTCGGCGGGACGCTCGGCAGCCTGGTCCGCACGACGCTGGCGCAGGCGGGCGCCGTCAAGGACGTCCTCGAGCGCGGCGCGCGCGAGGGCAAGGCGCGGCTCGACGACGCGCGGCGCGAGCGGCGGCGCGAGCAGGCGCTGGCCCGCCTCGGCGAGGCGGTGCTCGACGCGCTGCGCGCCGGCGACGGCCAGGAGCTGCTCGAGCGCGCCGACGTCGCCGACGCGCTGTCGGACGTCGAGGACCTCGAGCGCGGCGCCGAGCGCGACCGCGGCCGCGACGCCTGGGTCGCGCCGCCGACGCGCGAGCGCTACG
>DASZXE010000681.1:0-4240 GCA_035546475.1 Kofleriaceae bacterium | reverse complement strand
TCGCGCGTGAAGCCCTCGAGCGTCGCGATCGCATCGGCCGCCACGCCCATGTGGATCGACGTCGGCTCGTGCCACAGCGGGCCGTCGTCGGCGAACAGCGGCACGCGCGACACCGACTCGACGCCGCCGGCGACGATCGCGTCGGCGTCGCCGGCGCGGATGCGCGCCGCCGCGAGGTTCACCGCGTCGAGACCGGACGCGCAGAACCGGTTGATCGTCACGCCCGGCACCGGCGCCTTCCAGCCGGCGCGCAGCACCGCGGTGCGCGCCAGGTTGCCGCCCTGCTCGCCGATCTGCGACGCGCAGCCGAGCACGACATCGTCGACGGCCGCCGGGTCGAGGCCGCGCGCGACCAGTGCGTCGAGCAGCCCGGTCACCAGCTCGAGCGGCGCCAGCGCGTGCAGCGCGCCGCGCGCCGAGCCCTTGCCGCGCGGCGTGCGCACCGCGTCGACGAGCACGACGTCGCCGCCGGCGTCGCCGCCGGTCACGCCGGTGCCCAGCAGGCGTGGGTGCCGTGGCAGATCCGCTCGGGCAAGGCGACCCGCGCGATCGGCCCGTCGCCGATCCGCGCCGCGTCGAAGATCCAGCACTCCGAGCGATCGCCCGGCACGTCGGCGGTGAACGTGACGAGCCAGCCGTCGTCGTCGCGCGCGCCGTCGTCGTCTTCGTCGGCGGCGGCGCGCGGCCGCGGCGCCATCGGCGCCTCGCTCAGGTAGACGCCGTCGTCGCAGCGGAACCGCTGCTCGGCGCCGCCGTCGACGTCGAGCCGGACCAGGCCGTCGAACAGGAACCAGCCGGGCCGCGCCGTCATCGACCACGCGTGCCGGTACGCGCGCCCGCCGCGCCGGCCGTTCACGCTGGGGAACTCCGAGACGCCGTCGCCGAGCGGCTCCTCGCGCGTGCGGCCGGTCGCGAGGTCGAAGCGCCACCGCCACGGCCGCGCGCCCATCGCGTGGACGTCGACCATCTTCTTGAGCGGTCCCCACGGGCCGTCGGCGGGATCGGGCCGCGGCAGCGGATCCGCCTGCCGGTAGCCGTCGAGCACGACCTCGCCGCCGCGCTCGAACGCGTTGATCCAGTGGAGGACGTAGGTCGGCTCCGCCTCGAACCAGCGCACCGGCGCGTCGGCGTGGCGATCGACCAGCCCGAAGCGCGACGGGAGCTCGCGCGCGAACCGCGGCCGGTGCACGCCCTTCGCCAGCAGCGCCGGGTCCCAGAACAGCGGCAGGTCGTTGACGATCGCGAACCGCTCGGTGAACGCCAGGTCGTGCGGCAGGCGCGGGCCCGGCAGCGGCACGTCGACGAGCCGGCGCAGCGCGCCGTCCGCGCCGACGACGCCGACCTTCAGGTACGGCGCCTCCTTCGCGTACGAGAAGAAGAGCAGCTCGCCGGTCCGCTCGTCGAGCTTCGGGTGGGCCGACACGCCCCACGGCGCCGCCGCGTCGGCCCACGGCGCGGTGCCGCGCGGGTCGAGCGTCTCGCCGTCGAGCCGGTAGACGTCGCCGCACTGGTAGAAGGTCGTCAGCGCGAGGCCGCGGTGGACGACGACGTCGGTCGACGACGCGTCCTTCATCCGGGTGCGCGCGCCCCAGCCGTCGCGCAGCGACGCCGACGGCGCCTCGATGATGCCGGCCCACTGCGGCGCGCCCGCCTCGAGCTCGGCGGCGAGCCCGGCGGTGCGCACCATCCGGTTGCGGTACGACGCGCGCCCGCCGGCGAAGCGGATCGCGTGCAGCATGCCGTCGCCGTCGAACGGGTGGTAGCGGCCGAGGCTCGGCAGCAGCGGGTTCTCGGTGTTGCGGTAGCAGGTGCCGCGCAGCTCGTCGGGGATCGCGCCCTCGACGACGTCGAGCTCGTCGGCGTCGTACTCGACGAGGTTCGGCCGCCAGGCGCCGGTGCGGTACGGGTGATCGTCGTCGGCGGGCAGCCGCGACGGCCACGTCTTGACGACGGTCGCCCTCACGCCGCCGCTCCGAGGACGAACGCGCAGGCGGTGGTCGCGCTGCCGCCGAGGTTGAGCGTCGCGAAGCGGCGGGCGCCCTCGACCTGGTGGTCGCCGGCGCGGCCGGTCACCTGGCGCGCGGCGTCGAGCACCATCCGCACGCCCGACGCGCCGACCGGGTGGCCGCCGCCGATGAGCCCGCCGGACGGGTTGATCGGGCAGCGGCCGCCGAACGCGGTCACGCCCTCCTCGATCGCGCGCCAGCTCTCGCCGGGCGCGGTCAGGCCGAGGTGATCGATCGCGACGTACTCGGTGATCGAGAAGCAGTCGTGGACCTCGGCGCCGTCGAGGCCGCGGGCGCCGACCGCCCCGTCGAGGCCGGCGCGCCGGTAGGCGTCGGTGATCGCCGCGCGCAGGTGGGGCAGGAGGTACGGCTCGCCCGCCGAGCGCGCGAGCTTGTCGGCGAGGCCGAGCCCGGCGGTGCGGTGGCCCCAGCCGAGCACCCGCGCGGCCGCGCCGCCGCGCGCGACGTGCGCCCGCGCGACCTCGCCGGTCGCGACGACGATCGCCGCCGCGCCGTCGGTGAGCTGGCCGCAATCGAGCCGGCGCAGGCGGCCCTCGACGATCGGGTTCCGCGCGTCGTCGGTCCAGCCGGCGCCGAACGCGTCGTCGTCGTAGCGCCAGCCGCGCGCCTGCGCCTTCGGGTTGCGCCGCGCGTTGCCGAGGTTCTTGCCGGCGATCGCGGCCAGGTGGCGGTGGTCGAGGCCCCAGCGGCGCGCGACCTCGTCGCCGATCGCCGAGAACATCGACGGCCACAGGAACCGCGCGCCCTCGCCCTCGTGGCCGATCCAGGCCGCCGCGCCGAGGTGGCGGGCGGCGACGTCGCCGGGGACGTTGCGCTCCTGCTCGACGCCGAGGACGAGCGCGCAGGTCGCGCGGCCCGCCTCGAGCTCCGCCATCGCCGCGAGCAGCGCGACCGAGCCGGAGGCGCACGCCGCCTCGTGACGCGCGGCCGGCACGCCCCACAGGGCCGGGCGCGCCGTCGCCGGCATCGCGCCGAGCTGCGCCTGGCCGGTGAACAGCTCGCCGAACGCGTTGCCGACGTGGATCGCGTCGATCGCCGCGGCGTCGAGCGCGGCGTCGGCGAGCGCGCCGTCGACGGCCTCGCCGACGAGCGCGTCGAGGCCGGTGCCCTCGCGGGCGAGGTTGCGGGCGAAGTCGCTCTGGTAGCCGCCGAGGACGAAGACGGGCGCGGTCACGGCATCATCGTACGCCGCCGCGCGCGCAGCGCCACCGCGCCGCCGATCGCGGCCAGCACGGCGAGCGCGTAGAGCTGGCCGCTCGACAGGCCGGCGTAGACGCCGCGGGTCTCGTCGCCGCGCAGGTTCTCGATGCCGAGGCGCGCGGCGGCGTAGGTCGCGGCGGCGGCGAGGAAGACGCGGCCGTCGCCGATCCGCCCGCGCCGGTTGTGCGCCCACGCGGCGACGGCGATCGCCAGCCCGAGCGCGGCCTCGTAGAGCTGCGTCGGGTGGACCGGCAGCGAGACGTCGCGCGTCGCCGGCAGGAGGCCGTGGGCGACGTGATCGCGCCAGGCGCCGGTGCCGCGCGGGAAGCGGACCGCCCACGGCACCGACGAGATCTGGCCGTAGTCGCAGCCGGCGAGGAAGCAGCCGGTGCGGACGAGCGCGAGCGAGACGCCCATCACCGGCGTCGCGCGGTCGACCATCCAGCCGAGCGGCGGCGCGCCCCCGCGGCAGACGGCGGCCAGGGCGAGCGCGCCGGCGGTATAGCCCCAGAACGACGTCATGCCGGCGAAGGCGAGGTGCAGGCGGCCGTCGGTGACGTAGTCCTGGACGAGCTGGATGAGGGCGGGCACCGCGATGCCGGCGGTGACGGCGGCGAGGTAGCCGGCGACGGCGGCGGTGGCGACCGCCGCCGGGTCGTGGCCGTCGCGGCGCGCGTGGCGCAGCATGACCCAGAGCGAGACGAGGCCGGCGAGGCCGACCATGGTGAACCAGGTCGGCGCCAGCGCCTGCGCGACCGCCGGCGGGAACCAGCGCGCCAGCCAGGCGACGACGTGGCTGCGCACGGGGCGAGCCTACGCTCGATCGCCCGCCGACGGCTCGGCGTCCGCCGCGCCGCCGTCGAGGGCGTCATCGGTCTCGCCGCCCGCTGCGCCGCCGTCGAGGGCGTCGTCGGTCTCGCCGCCCGCTGCGCCGCCCGCTCCGCCGCCTCGCCGCCGCCGCCTCGCGCCCAGCTGGGATCCTCCTGATCGACTCGAGCAAGGGGCTCGACGCC
>DASZXE010000680.1:0-24809 GCA_035546475.1 Kofleriaceae bacterium | reverse complement strand
GACCGGACAGTTCCTCGGCTGGCGCGTCGGCGGCGCGGGCGCGGCCGGGCACCACGCCGACGCCGACGCCTCCCGCGGCGGCAGCCTCGACCTCGGCTACACCGAGACGCTGCGCTGGCTCTCGCACACCTCGAAGCTGGCGCTGACCGTCGACGGCGAGGGCGCCACCGGCCTCGGCGTCCGCAGCGGCCTCGGCCTGCGCACGCGCGACACCTCGGCGCGCGCGGTCGGCGCCGCCGGGCTCGCCCTCGGGCTGAGCAACCGGATCGGCGGCCTGCGCGCCCACGTCCGCGCGCTGCGGGCGCTGACCGCCGACCCCGGCTGGTCGAACGCGGCCGAGGCCGGCATCGGCGTCGCGACCCGCTTCGACTGGCCGGGCTTCCACGGCCCCGCGCCCGTCGAGCTGTGGCTCGACCTGCGCGCGCGGCGCGGCCTCGGCGACGCCCGCGACGCCCGCGAGCGCGAGGTCACGACCGGCCTCGACTTCATCCCGCGCGACGGGTTCACCCGCATCGGGCTCGTCGGCATCGCCACCGACGAGCGACTGGCCGACGGCACCACCGGCAGCGGCAGGACCCTGATGGTCCAGCTCGAGCGGCCGTTCGGAGATCTGTGATGGCCGCGCGGACGCTCGCGCTCGTGCTGGTGGCGTCGTCGCTGGCGCCCGCGACGGCGCGCGCCGGCGGCGGCGAGGACCGCGGCGAGTGCGGCGACTGCCGCACGCGCGACTGGATCATGGCCGAGCCCGGCGTCGGTCCCGAGGTCGGCGCGCTGGCCCGGCTCGAGCTCGGCACCACCGGCCTCGGCCTCGACGACGCCGCCGGTGGCCAGGCCGTCACCGCGGGGTTCGCGCGGCTGCGGCTCGGGGTCGCGCTCGCCCACGGCCTCGGCGTGCGCGCGAGCGGCACGGTGCAGGCGCTGAACGCGGCGCGGGCCGAGTTCCCGTTCGCGCTCGGCGCCGACGCCGGCGGCGCGGTCGGCCTCGGCGTCAGCAAGCTCGTCGCGAAGCTCGAGCACGGCGACGTCCCGGTCGCGTTCACGCTCGACGGCGAGCTCGCCTCCGGCCCGGCGGTCCGCTCGGGCCTCGGGCTGCGCACCTTCGCCGACGGCCGCCGCTACACGGTCGCGCCCGGCCTGGCGACCGCCTGGGACTTCTACGGCGGCTCGGCGCGCGGCCACGTGCGCTACCTGCGCACGCGCGCGGACGACGGCGCGCCCGACGCCGCCGCCGTCGAGCTCGGCCTCGGCGCCTCGATGCGCATCAACTGGGGCGAGCAGTTCTGGGGCGGCGACTGGCCGCTCGAGGCGTGGCTCGACTGCCGCTACCGGCGCGGCCTCGGCGCCGACGGCGACGCCCGCGAGGACGAGGTGCGCGGCGGCCTCGACTACACGCCCGGCCACCGGCTCGATCGCGTCGGCGTCCAGCTCGCCGGTGGCACCGACCACCTCGCCGGCGGCCGCACCGCCCACGCGCTCACCATGCTCCTCACGCTCCAGTACGGCCAGGGCCGCTGACGCCGCGCCGCCGCGGCCCGCGCCGCGCCGCGCCGTGTGGCCGAGCGGTAGAGTCGCGCCATGGCGAAGACACCACCACCCCCGGCGGCGGAGACGGAGCACCCCTATCGCGTCGGCGCCGAGGTCACGCAGCACGTCGTCGTGACGACCGGCAACGACGTCGCCGGCGCGGAGATCGTCGCGTACCTCGGCATCGTCCGCGGCATCATCGTGCGCGCGATGAGCATCGGCCAGGGCTTCCTCGGCGGCCTCAAGTCGATCGGCGGCGGCAACATCAAGGAGTACGTCGACGTCGCCGAGCGCGCGCGCCACGACGCGTTCACCCAGATGGTCGAGCACGCCCGCCAGCTCGGCGCCGACGCGATCATCGGCATGCGCTACGACGCCACCGAGTTCCAGGCCGGCACCACCGAGGTGCTCGCCTACGGCACCGCCGTCAAGCTCGACCCGCGCCCGCGCCCCTGAGCCGTCAGGATCCGGATCAGAAGATGAAGTGGAGGTGCTCGCGCGACAGGCCCCACACGAGGTGGACGAGGACGAGCGCCCAGATGCCGAAGTAGAGCGGCAGGAACTTCTGGCGGATCGTCAGGTACTCGGGGTGGAGGATCGGCTTGCCCGCCCACTTGCCGCGCGGCTTGTTGGGGAAGACGAAGGTCTTGTACGTCTCGATCGCGGCGACGGTGAAGCCCTCCGCCGCGATCGCCAGCACCGTCCACGACGCGGTGAAGTGCGCGCAGATCGCCGCCCACGCCGCCGCGATGCCGGGGCTGCGGAAGAACTTGAACGTCTCGAAGCCCTCGACCGGCGCGTCCTTCCACGCGCCGCCGAACGCCGAGATCCAGCCGAACACGCTGCCGACGGTGACGACGACCAGCCAGGTCGGCGCGTCCGGCCACGCGTCGTTCAGCTTGCGCAGCAGGAAGAACAGCCCGAAGCAGATCGCGGCGACGGCGAGCCCGATCGGGATCCGCTTGCGCGCGTCCTTCATCGGCTTGCCCATGATCCCGAACTGCATCGGGATGAAGTACTTCCCCTGGTCCTCCTCGCGGATGAAGTACTTCCAGAACTCGGTCGCCGCCCGCTCGAGGCAGTAGAGCAGCCCCCAGTAGAGGAAGCGCAACCCCGGCTCGTCGGCGAGCGGCCACCGCGTGAAGTAGTGCGTGCCGGCGCCGAGCACCGCGCCGACGATCGCCGAGCGGAAGTACTTGGGCCAGGTGAAGCCCTCCTGCGGCGCGTCCTTGTACATGCCCCAGGTGCAGGTGTGCAGCCCGGCGAGGAAGCCGATGAGCGTGGCGATGGCGTAGTTCACGAGACGTCTCCAGGTACCGTGGCGGTCGCGTACGCCTGCTCGACCAGCTCGAGGTCGCGGCGCGCGCGGGCGAAGGTGAGCTCGGGCTCGCGGCCGTCCTTCCACGCGCCGACGAAGTCGGTCAGCATCGCGCGGTAGCCGGCGAGGTCGCGCACGCCCGGCAGGTACGGCCGCGTGCGGGTGCCGTGGGCGAGCACCCACAGGCCGTTGGTCTCGAAGGTGATCGTGCCGCGCCGCCCGTAGATCTTCGACAGCCGCAGCCCCCAGAAGGTCGTCGGCACCTCCCACGAGTACGACAGCATGCCGACCGCGCCCTCGCGGTAGTCGAAGCCGACCATCATGCTGCGCTCGAGCGACGCGCCGGCGGCGAGCCGCGGGCGGAAGCCGCGCACGCGCGTCACCTCGAGGCCGAGGTTGGCCAGGAAGTCGATCCAGTGGATGCCGCCCTCGTAGAGCGCGCCGCCGAGCGCGGCGCCCGGCTCGCCGCGCCAGTCGCCGGCCGCGATCCGCTGGTGCTTGATCGCGTTGACGTGGAGGAACAGCGGATCGCCGACCACGCCGTCGGCGAGGAGCGCGCGCAGCCGGCGCAGCACCGGCTTGTAGAAGTAGTTCTCGGCGACGAAGACGCGGCGCCCGGCGGCGGCGGCGGCGGCCTCGACGGCGGCGAAGTCGGCCGCGCGCGGCAGCGGCGGCTTCTCGAGGACGACGTGCTTGCCGGCGGCGAGCGCGGCCAGCGCCTGCGGCAGGTGCAGGTGCGGCGGGGTCAGCACCATCACGACGTCGACGTCGGCGGCGAGCGCCTCGTCGTAGCTCGCGAACACGCCGGCGCCACCGATCGCCCGGCGGACGTCCTCGGCGCGGGCGCGGTCGCGCGACGCGACGTAGCAGGCGACGTCCTTGCGGGCGAGCTTGCGCAGCAGCGCGCCGTGCCGCCGGGCGATGCGGCCGGCGCCGAGCAGGACGACCTTGATCACGCCGCGCCCTCGTCCGGTTTCCGGACACCCGCGAGGAAGTCGGCGGTGCGCAGCGCGGTCGCCGCGATCGTCAGGCTCGGGTTCACGCCGGCCGACAGCGGCAGCACGCTGCCGTCGGCGATCCACAGGTTGTCGAGGCCGCGGTAGCGCCCGTGCGGATCGACCGGGGCCGCCGCCGGGTCGCCCCCCATCCGCACCGAGCCGAGCGCGTGCGAGAAGGTGCGGATCTGGTGGGTGTGGAAGAACCAGGCGCCGCTGCCGCGCAGCACCCGCTTGGCGCGGCGGACCAGGGCGGCGAGCGCCCGCTCGTCGCGCGCGCTGTAGCGGGTCTCGATCACGAGCTGCGGCAGGCCGAAGCGGTCCTTGCGCGCGCGATCGACCGTCACGCCGTTGGCGTGGCGCGGCTGATCCTCGGCGATGCAGAGCAGGCCGGTGAGCTGCTCGGTCAGCGCGCCGACCGGCCCGCGCACGCCCCACGGCAGGTGGGCGCGCACCAGCTCGCGCGGCGGCGTCATCACCTGCTGCACGCCGCCCAGCTTGGTCAGCCCGTCGGCGTCCTTGCCGGCGTGCGATCCATGGGCTCCGAAGTACCAGTCGTGGATCGCGACCTGCTTGTGGAAGACCCGGTCGGGATCGGGGCGCCGCGGGTAGAAGCCGAACACCATCGCGTTCGCGTGCCGCATCAGGTAGCGGCCGACCGCCGCGCGCGCCGGCGACACCTCGTCGAGGCCCGACGCCAGCAGCAGGTGCGGCGTGCCGAGCGCGCCGGCGGCGAGCACGATGGTGTCGGCGGTCAGCCGGCGCGCCGCCCCGGTCGCGCGATCGACGACGTCGACGCCGGTGATCCGCCGGCCCTCGCGCACGAGGCCGGTGACGACGGTCCGGTGATGGAGCGTGAGGCCGCGCTCGATGGCCGGCCGGATCATCATGGTGGCGACGTCGTTCTTCGCCTCGATCGCGCAGGCGAACGTGTCGCACGTGCGGCAGGCCTGGCACGGCGCGCGGCCGGCGGCGCCGTGGTTGATCGCCAGCGGCAGGCGGAACGGCGACAGCCCCCGCGCGCGCGCGGCGTCGGCGAGCCGCTGGCTGATCGGCGCCAGCGGTGCCGGCGCCTGCGGGTACGGCCGCCGGCGGCGCGGCGCGGTCGGATCGCCGTCGTCGTCGCCGGCGATCTGGAGGAGCGCCTCCGCCTCGTCGTAGTACGGCTCGAGCTCGTCGTAGTCGAACGGGAACGCCGCGCCCGAGTCGCCGACGACGTCCGGCTCGCCGGCGAAGTCGCGCTCGCGGAAGCGGAACGACGTGCAGCCGTAGAAGACCGACGGGCCGCCGACGCACGCGTAGCCGCTGACCTCCGGCTTGTAGCCGCCGGCCACGCAGCGGTACGGGATCTCGCGGTCGTAGTGGGGCGTCAGCTCGAGCGAGGCCTCGGGCCGCCACGCCTCGGGGCCGCGGCCGACCCAGTCGCCGCGCTCGAGCATCGCCACCCGCGCGCCGCGCTCGAGCAGCCGGTGGGCGACCATCGCGCCGCCGAAGCCGCTGCCGATGATGATGACGTCGGGGCGGTCGCTCACCGCGGCGTCCGCGGGCGCCCTCGCCAGAGCGTCGCCGCCACCGCGGTCGCCGCCAGCACCAGCCCCGCGAGGAACAGCGGCAGGCCGTAGCCGATCGCGGTCCCCGGCAGCGCGGGTCGGGTCGACACGAAGATCGCGCCGACCACCGCCGTCGCCACCGTCGCCACCGCGGCGCTCATCCCCGGCAGCCGCCCCGACGAGCGCGCCGCCAGCGCACCCGCGAGCGTCACCAGCACGAGCGCCGCCACCAGGCCGCCGCCGTAGGTCGCGTTGCCGGCCCGCACCCAGGTGTCGCTGCCGTTGGTCCAGGCGAGCGTGCCCTGCTCGCAGCCGCCGGCGCCGAAGCAGTGGCGGCTGGCGACGGTGCCGATGCCGACCTCGTCGCCGATGCGCCACCACGGCGCGCCCTGCACCGCCAGCGCCAGCGCCGCCGCCCCGAGGAGAGCGCACAGCATCGCGAGCCAGCGGCGGAACGGCGTCATGCGGGGCGGATTCTGGGCGGGAGGCCCGACCGAACGCAACCGCGAAAAACCCGACTCAGCGCCCCGTGCCGATTTCAGCAACTCCGGGTTGATCCGGACCCGCGCGCCGACAAAAACTCGCCTTCCATGCGCCTTCGTGCCCAGCTCCTCGCGACCGCCGCGGTCCTCGCCACCGCGCCAGCGGTCGCGGGCGCCCACATGAAGGATCCGGGCGCCGCCAGCCCGGCTCGCCCGCCGGAGCCGGCCTGGGCCCCGGGCGCGGCGGTCGCCGCCTTCGCCGACGTCGTCACCCGCGGCACCGAGGCCCTGCCCGACCTCGACGCGCTGTGCACGCCGACCCTGTTCGGCGTCCACCTGCCGCCGGCGCTGTCGTTCCTCGGCACCGCGCCGCTCCTCGACCTCGGCACCCGCTGCGAGCTGCCGGCCCTCGCCGCGCCGGCGCTGCCGTGGGCGACGCCGACGTTCGGCGACCTCGGCGTGCTGCTCCAGCTCGAGCTGCGCCAGATCGCCGCCGGCCCCGCCGGCTTCGTCGCCCGCCTGGTGCCCGACGCGCCCGACTTCGAGTTCCTGCCCGACCTCACCGCGCTCACGACCTCGCCGGTGCCCGGCGTCGAGAGCTCCGGCTTCGGGCTGCGGCGCGATCCGATCAACCACCGCACCAAGTTCCATCGCGGCACCGACTTCCGCGCGAGGCTGGGCACGCCGGTCTACGCCGCCGGCGCCGGCCGCGTGGTCTTCGCCGGCCAGCAGCACGGCTACGGCAACATCATCTACGTCGATCACGGCGGCGGCGTCGTCACCCGCTACGCGCACCTGTCGCGCTTCGAGATCGACGCCGGCGCGCTGGTCGAGGCCGGCCGCCTGATCGGCCGGGTCGGCGCCACCGGGCGGGCGACCGGCCCGCACCTCCACTTCGAGGTCCGCCTCGGTGCGCGCGCCGTCGAGCCGACGCTGGCGATGTCGGTCGCCGCGCTCGAGCGCACCGATCCGGACGCGGCCCGCGCGCTGGTCCCCCAGCTCTCCGCCGACGTCCAGGATCAGGTCATCGACCTCCACGATCCGCCGCGCGCCGGCGGCTCGAAGGGCGGCCACCGCCGCCACGCCTCGCCGCACGGCAGCCGGCCCGAGCGCCGCGGCGCGCCGCACCGGATCCGGACCGTGAGCTGACGCGCGCCGGCGCGCCGGCGGCTTGCCAGCGGTCCCCGAGTCTGGAATAGACCCTCATGGCTTCCGGCACCGGCCTCGACGTCGCCCACCGGTACGTCGCGTGGCTGCGCCGCCGGGCCGGGTGGGTCTTCGCGGCGTCGGCGCTCTGCCTCGCCGCCTCGATCTACCTCATCCTCTTCCACCTCCCGCTCTACGCGGACTTCGCGGCGCTCCTGCCGCCCGACGCGCCGGCGGTGCGCGACCTGCACCGGCTCGAGGCGCGCGTGCAGGACCGCGACAGCGCGCTCGTCCTCGTCGACGCGCCGGACCCGAAGACGTGCGCGGCGGCCGCCGGAGCCCTGGCCGGCAAGCTGCGCGCGCTGCCGGCGTCGCTCATCACCCGCGTCGACGACGACGACGCGCCCACCCGCGCCTTCATCAAGGCGCACCAGCACCTGTTCGTCCCGCTCGCCGACCTCCAGGCCGCCCGCGACGCGCTGAAGGCGAAGATCGCCGAAGCGAACCCGCTCTACATCGATCTCGGCGACAGCGACGACGCCGCCGCCACGCCGAGCCTCGACGACCTGCGCGCGCGCCGGCGGCAGGCGATGGCGCAGCTCGACCGGTCCGGCTACGTGTCGGCCGACGGCAAGCTGCACCTGCTGGTCGTGCGCACGAACTTCGAGAAGACCGACGTCGCCAGCGGCAAGCGCCTCATGCGCGGGCTGCGCGCCGACGCGGCGCAGGTCGAGCGCGCGTACCCGGGCGTCCGCGTCGGGCTCACCGGCGGCGTGGTGTCGACGGTCGCGGAGCACACCGCGCTGTTCAACGGCATCGTGCTGTCGTCGATCGTCACCGCCGTCCTCGTCGGGCTGGTGCTCGCGCTCTACTTCCGCTCGGGCGTGCTGCTGGCGGTGCTGACGTTCGCGCTCGTGGTGTCGACGCTGACCGCGTTCGGCATCGCCGCGCTCACCGTCGGCCACCTGAACGCCGCCACCGCGTTCCTCGGCGCCATCATCGCCGGCAACGGCGTCAACTACGGCATCCTGCTGATCGCGCGCTACCTCGAGGAGCGCCGCCGCTTCGAGGCCGAGACGTCGCTCGCGATCGCGATCCACGGCACGCTGCGGCCGACGCTGGTCGCGTCGCTCGGCGCGTCGATCGCGTACGGCTCGCTGGCGGCCACCAGCTTCCGCGGCTTCGCCGACTTCGCGGCGATCGGCGCGGTCGGCATGCTGCTGTGCTGGATCGGGTCGTACACGCTCCTGCCCGCGCTCGTGCTGCACCTGGTGCCGCGGCCGCGGGTGAACGACAAGTACCCGATCATCGGGCGCGTGCTCGCGCGGCTGCTCGGCTTCCGCCGGCCGTCGCGCGTCGTCGGCGTCGCGGTCGTCGTCGCCGGCCTCGCCGGCTGGATCACCTACCGCTACATCGCGAACGATCCGTTCGAGTACGACATCACCCAGCTCCGCAGCGAGGGCCGGGACGCGCGGATGGCGCGCTACTGGATGGCGCGCTCCGACGCGGCGTTCGGGCGCGGCATCACCGGCGAGACGTACATCGCGGTCGACTCGCTCGACGACGTCGACAGGGTGATCGCGGCGCTCGCCCGCGCCGACCGCCCGACCAGGGCCGCGACGATCGGCGACGTCATCCAGGCGGTCGTCCACGGCGAGCCGCCCGACCGCCGGCCGACGATCGGCAAGGTGCGCTCGATCCGCGACGTCATGCCGACCGACCAGCCGGCGAAGCTGGCGGTGCTGAAGGAGATCCGCGACCTCCTCGACAACGACGCGCTGCAGGCGCTCGACGACGACGAGCGCGCCGAGCTGGCCGCGCTGCGCCCGCCCGACGACCTCGCCGAGATCACGCCGGCCACGCTGCCGCCCGACCTCGCCGAGCGCCTGCGCGAACGCGACGGCCGGGTCGGGCTGATCCTCGCCGTGCGGCCCGCGCTGTCGCTCGACGAGTGGAACGGCCGCGATCTCGTCCGGTTCGCGGACGCGGTCCGCCGGCTCGACGTCGGCGGCGGCCGCACGGTGACGACCTCGGGCGCCAGCGTCGTCTTCGCCGACATCCTCGACGCGATCGAGCACGACGGCCCGCGGGTCACGCTGGTCGCGGCGATCGGCCTGACCTTGATGGTGCTGATCGTCGTCGGCCGCGACCGGCGCGCGGCGAGCGTCCTCGCCGCGACGGTGATGGGCGCGCTCGGCCTGGTGGCGGCCTGCGCGCTCCTCGGCCTCAAGGTGAACTTCCTCGACTTCATCGCGCTGCCGATCACGCTCGGCCTCGGCATCGACTACGCCATCAACATCGCCCACCGCCACCACGGCGAGCACCAGGACGCGCGGGCGACCCTGCGCAGCTCGGGGAGCGCGGTGTTCGTCTGCTCGCTGACCACGATCATCGGCTACGGCTCGCTGCTGGTGTCGGAGAACCTGGCGATCCGCGGCTTCGGCACCGCGTCGCTCGTCGGCGAGGTGACCTGCCTCAGCTCGGCGCTCATCATCGTGCCGGCGATCATCTCGCTGCGCGGGCGGCGGGCCGCGCCGGCGGCCCCGGCGGCGCCGGCGGCGGTCGCGGCGTAGCCGTGGTCCGCGTCCTCGCCTACGTCTATCCCGGGTGGCACCCGATCCCGGAGCGCGACGCGTCGTTCTACCCGGGCTTCACCGAGTGGGACCTGGTCTACGCGTCGGCGCCGCGCTTCGACGGCCACGTGCAGCCGCGCCTGCCGCTGTGGGGCCGCTACGACGACCGCGATCCGGTCGCGGTCGAACGGCGCGTCGAGCTGTGCCGCGCCCACGGCGTCGACGGGCTGGTCTTCGGCTTCTTCTGGTGCCGCGGCAAGCGGGTGTTCCAGGACGCGCTCGACCTCGGCTTCCTCGGCAGCGAGGCGGGGCGGCGCTGCCCGTTCGCGGTCATGTGGGCCAACCGGATGCCGCGCCGCGTGCTGCCTGTCCGGCGGGCGGACGTTCCGGTGATCGAGGCCGACCGGCTGGTGCCGACCGACGTCGACGACTTCGTCGAGCTGGTCCGCTACCTGGCCGATCGCTACTTCGTGCGCGCGTCGTACCTGCGCGTCGGCGGCCGCGCCTACTTCTCGATCTTCGACTCGACCTTCTTCCTCAAGGAGCTCGGGACGGACGGCGCGCGCGAGGCGATCGCGCGGGCGCGCGCGATGCTCGCGTCGGCGGGGCTGCCGCCGCTCCACCTGGCGGCGATCGAGCCGAACGCGGAGCTGATCGGGCAGGTCGCCTCGGTCGGCTTCGACAGCGTGACGAACTACGTGCTCTTGCCGGAGTGGAAGGGCGACTTCCTGCAGGAGTACGACGCGTGCGTCGCGCGGCGGGCGGCGCAGTGGCCGGCGATCGCGGCGGCGGCGGGCCTGCCGTACCACCCGGCGGTGTCGCCGGGCTGGGACGCGTCGCCGCGCGGCGCCGACTTCGGGCCGGCGCGGCCGGATCGCTATCCGTGGTCGCCGGTGGTCGTCGGCGAGCACCCCGACCGCTTCCGCGCGGCGGTGGCGCGCGCCGTGCGCTACACGCGCGCCGCCGGCGGGGCCGACGACGAGCAGCTCGTCTTCGTCTCGTCGCTGAACGAGTGGAGCGAGGGCCACTACCTCGAGCCCGACACCCGCTTCGGTCTCGGCTGGATCGAGGCCGTGCGCGACGGCCGCGCCGACGGCGAGGCCACGCCCCGCGGCGAGGCGTCCGTCGGCGGTGAAGTCCCGCTCGGCGCGGGCGACCCCGTCGACGACGCAGCTCGCGACGTCCGAGCCGTCGACGCCGGAGCGCACCGCCCAGCTTCCAGCGCCGGCGATCGCGGGTGGAGTCGATGACGATCGTCGTCTTCGGCGGCGGCTTCCTCGGCCGCCGGCTGGCGGGCGCGCTGCCCGGCGCCGTCCTCGCCGCCGCCGACCTCGCCGATCCGGCCGCGGTCGCCGGCGTCCTGCGCGCGACCGGCGCCGACGTCGCCGTCAACGCCGCCGGCAAGACCGGCCGCCCCAACGTCGACTGGTGCGAGGTCAACCGCGACGCCACCTAGCGGAGCAACGTCGCCGGCGCCGCCGTCCTCGCCGACGCCTGCGCGGAGGCCGGCGTCCACCTCGTCCACCTCGGCTCCGGCTGCATCTTCGACGGGCCGTCGCCGTCGCCGGGCGGCTGGCGCGAGGACGATCTCCCGCCGGCGCCGCCGTCGTACTACGCGGAGACGAAGCTCGAGGCCGAGCACGCGCTGCGCGACCGCGACGACGTCGCCATCGTCCGCGTCCGCATGCCGCTCGACGCGGCGCCGCACCCGCGCAACCTGGTCACCAGGCTCGCCGGCTACCCGCAGGTCGTCGACGTCGAGAACTCGGTCACCGTCGTCGACGATCTCGTCGACGTCGTCGCCGCGCTCGCCGCCCGCCGCGCCGCCGGCGTCTTCCACGCCACCAACCCCGGCGCCTTGCGCCACCGCGACCTGCTCGCGCTCTACCGCAAGCTGGTCGACCCCGCCCACGCGTGCACCTTCATCGCCGCCGACGAGCTCGTCTCCCGCGGCCTCGCGACCACGCGCCGCTCCACCTGCCTCCTCGCCTCCACCCGCCTCGAGGCCCTCGGCATCGCCATGCGCCCGATCGCCATCGCGCTGCCGGACCTCCTCCGTCGCTACGCCGCCGCGCGCGCGGCGACCGGTTAGGACCTCCGGATGCCTGCGCTCGAACCGTTCGTTCCCGGCGTGCTGTGGCTGCGCGAGTACCCGGTGCGGCTCGGCGGCGCGGCGTTCCACGCCCGCACGACCGTCCTCCGGCTCGGCACCGGCGACCTCCTGATCCACTCGCCGTGCGCCTTCGACGCCTCGCTCGCGGCGGAGGTCGCCGCGCTCGGCCGCGTCGCGGCGATCATCGCGCCGGGCAACTTCCACTGGCTGCACGTCGCCTCCTGCCAGCAGGCGTTCCCCGGCGCCGCGACGTACGTCTGCCCCGGCGTCGAGGCGCGCGCCCGCGGCCTGACCTTCGACGCCGTCCTCGACGACGAGCCACCGGCGCTGTGGGCCGCCGAGCTGTCGCAGGTCGTGCTGCGCGGCACGCGCGTCATGCGCGAGGTCGCCTTCCTCCACCGGCCGAGCCGCACGCTCCTCCTCGTCGATCTCGTCGAGAACTTCACGGCGTCCACGGCCGGCACCAACTGGTGGCTGCGGCTCCTGTTCCGCGCGGTCGGCCTGTGGAACCGGCCCGGCCCCGCGCCCGAGTACCGGTTCGCCCGGAGCGACCGGCCCCGCGTGCGCGAGAGCCTCGAGCGCATCCTCGCCTGGGAGTTCGACCGCGTGATCCTCTCGCACGGCGACCTCATCACCCGCGACGCCCGCCAGACCGTCACCCGCGCCTGGCGCAAGCTCCTCCGCTGACCGGCCCGCACCCGCGAGAAGCGGTCCGCCGCCGCGGCGATCGGCTCGCGGCCGAGCAGTCGATCACCAGGCTTGGACCTCGACACCGAGGTCGAGCGCGCGATCCGCGCCGTCGAGCCGCGAGGCCCACCGGCGCCGGATCTCGCTGACGCGCTGATGAAACACCACGTGCGCTGCCGGGCGCAGGTGTCGATCGCTATCCGACGTGTCGAACAGGATATCCATGAGCGGCGTGAGCTCCAGGCTCACCCGGACGAGACCGACGTGCAGGCTCATGGGAGGCACCTGCTCCCACAGGCCGAGGCGGGCCCGGGCGAGTGCCGCGGGACGCTCCCCGAGCGCCGTCGCCAGCTCGCGATCCACGTAGTCGACCCACGGGATGAACCGGCAGCCGAGGAGCATGCCGGTCGAGCCGCTCGTCCCCTGCTCGGCCATCTCGAGATCGAGCGCCTCGGGCAGCCAGTCGGTGCAGCTCCTGGCCGCCGTCTGCAGCTGCTCGGGATCGGTGCGCAACTCGGGATGAACCGCGACGACGATCTCGGTGGGAATGAGGAGATCGTATTCGACGGTCGGGTCGTCGGTCGGCAGCGAGCCGTGCGTGGGCCGCGGAGGCTCGACCCTGAGCTGAATGACCTGCTGCCCCCTCTCGGACTCGTCGGTCTCGACGCGGAAGCGCACGTTGGGGCCGAGGTTGTCGTCGTGCACGTAGACGATCTCGATGTTCGCGTCCGCGTACTCGATCGTCCGATCGGGCACCGTCGGCGGAGGAGGAGAGCGAAAGCCGACGATGCACACCGCATGGCCCGACCTCGGCTGGTCATCCATCACGGCATTGACCAGGACCGGGTAGCCGGACCGCAGGAACGCACCGACCAGCGAACAGAAGCGCTCGCGGGTGAAACCGTCGGTGTCGTCGCTCTCGACGAGCACCGGCGCGAGGCCCTGCCGCTTGATCGCCTCGAGCATCTGCTCGATCCGCATCCCGTCGGCTGCCGGAAAGACCCGCCGCCCCGTCGGGAAGCCGTGGCGCGCCGCCAGGGTGATCTCGGCCGTCGTGGGGATCGCGTGGTGATCGTCGAAGGCGCTGGCGTGGAGCATGGACCAGATCGCGACGGTCGCGCATGCGCCCACCGCCGACTCCTGCTGCTGCCACGCAAGGCCCCGGACGCTCAGGGTCACACCGGCGACGTGGGCGTCGTACCGTCGCGCCGGTTCCATGATCCTCGGCGTTCCAGCAGCGATGCCTGCGTCATCGGGGTACGTCCGCAGGACCGCCCGGCCGATGGGCGCGTCGGGCAGCGGACGCAGGACGATGTGACCGAGGTAGGCGGCCCGGAGCTCGTCACGCGTGGAAGCGCAACCACCCACCGCGCGCGCGAACATGTCGCGGTCGACCTCGCGCGCGAACACGTGCAGACGCTGGCAGACGTTGGGGTAGCCGGCGGTGCTCGTCGCGTAGAAGGCCGAGAACTCGGCGAGGTAGTCGCGATCGAAGTAGTGCGGTTCAATCAGGATCGAGCGCGCGCCGAGATCGTGGAGATAGCAGCGCAGGTACTTGGCCTGTGCACTGCCCTTCTCGACATCGAGGATGACGAGCGGATCATCCGCCGATCCGAAAGCAACGAAGCGAAGCCGGGCTCCCGACCGCACGGTCAGCGTACGAGCTTGCGCAACACGTCCGTCCGCGGGCGCCCCCTGCGGCGCGTGCGCTCGGCATCGCGACGTTCCCGGAGGGCCTGCGCGCGC
This sequence comes from Kofleriaceae bacterium, assembly GCA_035546475.1. Lineage (GTDB taxonomy): Bacteria > Myxococcota_A > Polyangia > Haliangiales > Haliangiaceae > UBA2376. Next base: position 10,675 of record DASZXE010000680.1, on the reverse strand, counting down.
CGGCGAGCCTCGTCGTGACCGGTGAGCGGCGCGTCCATGTCGAGCGCCGCGAGCTGGGGGAGCGTCGACACCTTCGCCGTCCAGAGCGTCTCGCCGACCTTCGTCGGAGTGCTCATCTCGACCTCACCTTCCTGCCTGTCGTTGTCGGTCCCGATGGAATTACCAGTAACCTGTGAATGGATCGCGGTCAAGGAGACCGCCTGGGGGAGATCCGGGCGGCCGGGTGGCGCCGCGGAACGAAGACGGCAGGTTCGAAGCCGAGCCGGGGAGCCGACGAGTCGCGCGCCGCGGCAGCCGGTGATCACGCAAGATGGCTCGCCCGTGCGCGGCTACTGCTTCTTGCCGTCGAGCCAGCGGTAGAAGCCCTCGCCGGACTTCTTGCCGAGCTTGCCCTCGGCGACGAGGCGGCGGAGGAGCTCGGGCGGCTCGAAGGAGGGGCCGATGGCGTCGGAGAGGTAGTCGGCGATGCCGAGGCGGACGTCGAGGCCGACCAGGTCCGTCAGCTCGAGCGGACCCATCGGGTGGCCGTAGCCGAGCTTCATCGCGGTGTCGATGTCGTCGGGGCTGGCGACGCCCTCCTCGACCATGCGGATCGCCTCGAGGCCGAGCGCGAGGCCGAGGCGCGACGACGCGAAGCCGGGGCTGTCCTTGACGAGGATCGGCGTCTTGCCCCACGCGCGCCCGAGCGCAACCGCCGCCTCGATCGCCGACAGCGAGCTGCCGGCGTGGTGCACCACCTCGACGAGCTTCATCAGGTGCACGGGGTTGAAGAAGTGCATGCCGACCATGCGGCCGGGATCGACGACCGCCTCCGCGATCGCGGCGACCGGCAAGGACGACGTGTTGCTCGCGAACAGCGCGTGCGCCGGCGCCGCGCGATCGACCTGCGCGAACAGCTCGCGCTTGAGCTCGAGCCGCTCGGGCACCGCCTCGATCACCAGGTCGACGTCGGTGCAGGCGCCGGCGAGATCGGCCGTCGACGTGATGCGCGCCATCGCAAGGTCGCGCGCGGCGGCCTCGACCTTGCCGAGCTGCACGCCCTTGTCGAGGTTGGCCTGCACCTTGGCGCGCCCGGCGGCCGCCGCCTCGTCGCTGACGTCGTAGAGGCGCACCTCGAGGCCGCTGGCGGCGGCGACCTGCGCGATGCCGTGGCCCATGGTGCCGGCGCCGAGGACGGCGAGCCGGTGGATGCGTTCGGCGGCGAAGCGAGCGGTCATGCCCCACCTTAACGCCGGACGCGGTGGCTTGCGCGCGCGCGGTCCGCCTCGGTACGGTCGGCTCATGGCCGTCGATCCGGACCGCGTGCGCAAGGAGCTCGAGGCGATCCTCGGCCCGCGCCGGGTGTCGATGCGCGCCGCCGACCTCGACACCTACGCGCAGGACATGTGGCCGCGCCCGCTGTTCGCCCGCCGCGAGGGGCTGCGCCCGGCGCCGCGCGGCCACGCGGTCGTGTGGCCCGAGACCGTGCGCGAGGTCGCCGCGATCGTGAAGGCGGCGCGCGGCCTCGGCGTGCCGGTCATCCCGTACGGCGGCGGCTCGGGCGTGTGCGGCGGCGTCATCCCGATCCACGGCGGCGTCACGATCGATCTCAAGCGGATGCAGGCCCTCCGCGCGGTCCGCGCCGACGAGCTGGTCTGCGACGTCGAGGGCGGCCTCTCGGGCGAACGGTTCGAGCGCGAGCTCGCGCGGCGCGGCTTCACCTTCGGCCACTTCCCGTCGTCGATCTACTGCTCGACGGTCGGCGGCTGGCTCGCGACCCGCGCCGCCGGCCAGCTCTCGACCAAGTACGGCAAGGTCGAGGACCGGGTCGCCGGCCTGACGATGGTCACCGGCACCGGCGACGTCATCGACACCGACGGCCCGTCGCGCGCGCTCGGCGGCCCGAACTGGACCCAGCTCCTGCTCGGCAGCGAGGGGACGCTCGGCATCATCACGTCGGCGCGGCTGCGGATGGCGCCGGCGCCGCAGCTCCGCCTCTACCGCGGCTTCGAGGTCGACTCGGTCGCCGCCGGCATCGAGGCCATCCGCCGCGTGATGCAGCGCGGCCTGCGCCCGGCGGTGGTGCGGCTCTACGACGAGCTCGACACCTTCGTGAACAGCCTCGGCGGCGGCCACCACGAGGCGGAGCCGGAGCCCGACGAGCGCGGGCCGGCGCCGCTCCCCGGCACCGGCGCCCTGCCCCACCTGCCGGAGGCGCCGCGCGCGGAGTCCGCCGACGGCCGCATCTCGCGCTTCCTCGAGCTGGGCAAGCGCAAGGTCGCCGGCCTGCGCCGCGAGCTGACGTCGGCGGCGCTCGCGCGGCCGCGGCTGGTCAACGGCGTGATCGGCGCGATCGCCGAGAAGGTGGTGCGGCGCGGCTGCCGGATGGTGATCGGGCTCGAGGGCGCGCGCATCCGCACCGAGATCGAGGCGGCGCTGGTCTACGCCGAGCTCGAGCGGGCCGGCGCGCGCGACACCGGCGAGGAGCCGGGCCGCGCGTGGCTCGCGCACCGCTACGCCGTGAGCTACCGGATGTCGCCGGTCTTCCGCTCGGGCGCGTTCGTCGACACGATGGAGGTCGCGGCGAGCTGGGCGCAGCTCCTCGACCTGTACCACTCGGTGCGCGAGGCGATCGGCCGCCACGCGGTCGTGATGGCGCACTTCTCCCACGCCTACCCCGACGGCTGCTCGATCTACTTCACCTTCCTCGGCCAGGCCGACGACCGCGCCGGCAGCGAGCGGCTGTACGACGCGATCTGGCGCGACGGTCTCGAGGCGACGAGCCGGGTCGGCGGCACGATCAGCCACCACCACGGCGTCGGCCTGCTCAAGGGCCCGCAGATGCGCAGCGAGCACCGCGAGGCGTTCGCGATCCTGGCGGCGCTCAAGCGCGCGCTCGATCCCGACGACCTGATGAACCCGGGCAAGCTCGGGCTGGCGGCGCCGCGCTGGACCGGAGGGCGCGCGTGATCGACGGGGATCCGCCGGGCGCGACCGCCACCGGCGACGGCGGCGGCCCGTTCGCCGACGGCGCGCTGATCGCGGCGCTCGCCACCGCGATCGGCGGCGATCACGTGCGCGCGCTCGGGCCGCGCGCGTGGCGCGTCGAGCCGGGGGCCGCCGGCGAGGTCGCCGAGGTGGTGCGGCTCGCCAGCGAGCACCGCGCCGTGATCCTGCCGGTCGGCGCCGGCACGCGGGCGCCGAGGCTCAAGGGGACCGGCGAGCGCGCGCGCCTGCACCTCGCGCTCACCCGCCTCGATCAGGTCGTCCACCTCGACGAGACGTCGCTCCTCTGCCACGTGCAGGCGGGGTTGACCGGCAGCGGCCTCGAGCGCGTGCTGTCGCCGCGCGGGCTGTCGATCGGCGACTATCCGCCGACGATCCTGTCGTCGACGATCGGCGGCCTCATCGCGGTGCGCACGCCCGGCAAGTCGTCGGCGCGCCACGGCTTCCTCGAGGACGCGGTGGTCGGCGTGTCGGCGGTGCTCGCCGACGGCCGGACGATCCACACGCGCATCGCGCCGCGGCGCGCGACCGGGCCGGACCTCGCGCGGGCGCTGTGCGGCAGCGAGGGGACGCTCGGCATCATCACCGGCGCGGTGCTGCGCGTGCACCACCGGCCCGACAGCCGGCTGTTCGCGGCGTTCGTGCTGCCGTCGATCGACGCGGCGCTGGCGGCGACGTACCTGGCGCTGCGCGAGGAGGCCCAGCCGGCGGGGCTGCGGCTCGTCGACGCCGGCGACGCGGCGAGCTGGTACGGCGAGGGCGTGATCGCGCCCGGCGAGGCGTTGATGATCGCGGCGACCGCGGGCCCGACCGACCTCGCCGCGTGCGATCGCGACCTGATCGCGAGCGCGGTCGCCGCCGAGGGTGGACGCCCGGCGGACGCCGGCCTCGCCGAGCAGTGGTGGAAGCGGCGCTTCACGCCCGACTCGTGGCCGGGGCCGCCGCCGACGTTCCAGGTGACGGCGACGCCGGCGCGGCTGCGCGGCGCGTACCACGCGATCTGTGGCGCCGCGCGCGCGGCGGGCGGCGAGCCGCGGGTGCACATCTCGCGCTTCGACGCCGACGGCGCGGTGCTGTTCGCCGCGTTCTGCGACGAGGCGGGCGCGCCGCTCGCGGGGGCCGCGGCCGAGCGGGTGCGCGACGCGGCGGTGGCGGCGGCGCGGGCCGCCGGCGGGTGGCTGCCGGGCGCGCGCTCGACGGCGCTCGATCCGTACCTGACGGCGCTTCGCGCGCAGCTCGACCCGCACGGGATCATGAATCCGGGTGCGCTCGTCGCATGACCGGCGCGGGATACACTCGGACCTCGACGATGACCTCGAACGGATGACCTCGAACGGATGACCTCGAACGCATGACCTCGAACGCATGACCGAGCCGTTCACCGCCAGCGACGTCGGCCGCCAGCTCGACGACTGCACCTTCTGCCCGAAGATGTGCCGGCACGCGTGCCCGGTCTCGACGACGAGCGGCCGCGAGACGTACATCCCGCGCGAGAAGATGGCGCTGCTCGGCCGCCTGCGCCGCGGCACCGCGGCGTACACGACCGAGGCGACCGATCCGCTGTGGGCGTGCACCGGCTGCCGCCACTGCACGGTCTATTGCGAGCACGGCAACGAGCCGGGGCTCGTGCTGCTGGCGGGCCGCGCGGCGGCGCAGCGCCACGGCGTCGGTCACCCGGCCCTCGCCGACTACGGCGAGCGGTTCACGAACCGCGAGGCGCGGCTCGCCCGCAAGCTGCGCGAGCAGTTCGACGCCAGCCAGCGCGCCGAGAGCGGCGGCGTCGGCTTCTGGCCGGGCTGCGACATGATCGACAAGGGCGGCGCCGACATCGCGTCGACGCTCGCGGTGCTCGCGCACGGCGAGGGCGAGCCGGTGACGCTCGTCGACGCCGGGCTCGCGTGCGCGGGCTATCCGCTGCTCGCCGCGGGCATGGTCGAGCGGTTCCGCTGGCACGCCGGCAAGGTGGCCAGCGCGCTGCGCCGCTTCCGGACGGTCGTCATCAACTGCTCGGCGTGCCGCTACGCGCTGCAGGCGCTCTACCCCGGCGAGGGGCTGACGATCACGGCCGAGGTGCTGTCGCTCGCGGAGTACCTCGACCGGCGGGCGGCGAGCCTGCCGCCGCCGCGCGGGCGGCGGTCGGTCTACTACCACGACCCCTGCTACCTCGCGCGCTACGCCGGCGTGATCGAGCCGCCGCGCCGCGTGCTGGCGCAGCTCGCCGAGGTGCGCGAGCTGACGTGGGCGAAGCAGGACACCGAGTGCTGCGGCGGCGGCGGGCTCCTGCCGAAGACGATGCCGGCGATTGCCGACGGCATGGCGCGCCGACGCCTCCAGGAGGTCGCGACCGCCGGCGGCGGCCTCGTCGTGACGTCGTGCGGCACGTGCGCGTTCATGCTCAAGCGGAACGCGCCGGCGTCGGTCGAGGTCGCCGACCTGCCGACGGCGATCGCGCTGCTCACCGACACGCCGGTCACCGCGCCGGCCGCGCTCGCGCACGACGACGAGCCGTAGCCGGCGGCGGCGCGGGTCACGTGGCCGGCAGCGGCAGCGGCATCGGCAGCGGCATCGGCGCGAGGTACGCGGTCTTCCACCGGCGGTAGTCGCCGCGCAGGGGCGCGCCGGCGCGCGCGAGCCAGGCCGGCACCGCCGGCGAGCGGAGGAGCGCGTGCAGCGACGCGATGTCGTCCCACGGCGGCGGCGCGCCGGGGCGCGGGCGCAACGCATAGGCGGTGTCGAGGACGAGCGCGCCCTCGGTGTCGAGGACCGCGCGCGGCGCGCGGCAGACGTCGGGGACGATCACCTTGGCCGCGCGATCGAGGAGGAACGCGAGGTTCTGCGGGCGGCCGAAGCAGTGGAACCGCTCGCCGGCGAACCGGCCCTGCTCGCGGGCCTCGAGGCGCGCGCGGTGCGCGAGCAGGTAGGCGGCGGCGCGCGGCCAGCGGGCCTCCAGCGCCGGCCACGGGATCAGGCCGGCGGCGTCGTACGGCACGAGGCAGCGGGCGCGCGGCGCGGCGGCGTCGTGCTGGATGTCGCGCCCGCGCCAGCACGGGCGGGTGGCCTCGCGCTCGACGACGACCGGCGCGCCGTCGGGGCCGCGGGCGTGAACGAGGTCGCCGTCGACGACCGCATCGACGAGGACGAAGACCGGATCGGCGTTGGTGCCGGTCCCCTTGGCGATGCGGGCGACGTCGCCGAGGCGCAAGGCCGGCGCGCTGTCCGGTGCGCCGGACAGTGTGGCGACCCACGGCCCCTCGGCGGATGGATCGAAGGCGTGCGTGCGCCAGCCGCGATCGTCGCGGACGACGAGCGTCGCGGCCGGCGCGGCGGCGGCCACCGGCGGCGCGGCCGCGCGCTCGAGGACGACCACCGACGCGTAGGTGGTGGCGTCGGCGAAGACCTGCGCCGCGCCGAAGTCGACGAGGGTGCGCACGGCGCCGGTGGCGGCCAGCGCCCCGCGCAGGCCGCGCGCCCACGCGGCCGTGAGCCAGCGCGACGGCGTGACGAGCCCGACGCGGCCGCCGGGCCGCACCCAGCCGAGCGCGCGCTCGAGGAAGACCCCGTACAGGTCCCACTCGCCGTGCGCCGACGCCGCGTGGCGCCCGCGCAGCGCCGACCACAGCGCCGGATCGGCCGCCTTGAGGCGGATCGACCGGACGTACGGCGGGTTGCCGACGACGGCGTCGGCCGCAGGCAGCGCCGGGGCGGCGAGCAGCACCTCCGCCTCGTGGATCGTCGCGCCCGGCAGGCGCGCGCGGCACGCGGCGGCGAGCGACCGATCGCGCTCGACGCCGAGCAGCTCGACCGCGAGCCCGAGCGCGGCCGCGACCTCCGCGGCGGCGGCGAGGAACGCCCCGTCGCCGCAGGCGGGATCGAGCACGACGAGCGCCCGGCCGCCACGGCGCGCGGCGAACGGCGCGAGCACCTCGTGGGCGACGAGGCGGGCCAGCCGCGCCGGCGTGAACACCTGTCCCTGCAGCCGGCGGTGCGCGCGCCCGGCCGGGTCACGCGACGGCGACGAGCGCGCGTCGGCGATGATGCGGTCGAGCTCGGCCGGGTCCATGCCGGCGGCCATCGTAGCAGCCACGGCGATCGGGCACGGGCGCACGCCGGGCTCCGGGCCGGCGGCGATGGATACCCCGACCGTACTCGTGACCACACCGGAGCCGGAGCTAGGCTGTCCTGGTGCAGCCGGGCCACGCGGCCGAACCGCCTCGCTTCGCCCCCATCGTCTCGCTCGACGGCGAGGCGCCCGGCCGCAGCGCGCTGTTCGCGATGGAGGTCGCCGGGCACGGCGAGGCGCACGTGCGGCTCGCCTGCGCGGTCGGCGCCCTGATCAGCGCCTACCAGGCGCACCGCGGGCGCCCGGTCGCGATGATGGTCTCGCTCTCGCGCGAGGAGCTCGAGCGCGTCGAGCTGCGTTCGCTCGCGGCGGCGCTCGACGACGCCGGCGTGCCGCCCGAGCTGCTGATGATCCGCGTGCCGCGCTACGCCGCCGGCGCGTCCGATCCGCTGCTCGATCGGGTGACCGCCACCGGCGTCAACGTCGTGGTCGCCAACCTGATCGTCGCGCCCGGCCAGACCGCGCAGCTCGCCGGCGCGCCGGTCGACATGGTCGAGCTGCCGCCCGACCTCGTCGACGAGATCGACCGCACGCCGGAGGCCGCCGGCCGCGTCGACGAGTGGATGGCGCTCGCCCACCGCATCGACTGGCTCGTCCTCGCCCGCAACGTGCGTCGCCCGAGCCAGGCCCGCGAGCTGTCGCGCCTCGGCTGCGATCTCGCCGCCGGCCCGCTGATGGGCGCGCCGGTCGACCCGACGACGCTCGGCTTCGGCGGCGAGGCCGCCGCGCGCTCGCGCCTGGCCGGCTGACAGGGTGGGCCAGGATGCGTTCCTGAGGCGCGCACCACCAGGCAAGCGATCGAAGTTGCACGCGCCGGTCGAGCGCGGGACGTCATGCTGGCCGACCCTGTGAGCGTCCGAGCAGCGCTCGGCGCGGGGTGGCTCCGACCGAGATCGAGCGCGCCACCCGGTGCAGACGGGAGCCCCCGGCTGCATACTCGGCCGCGATGCCCTCCAGCCCCCGCGTGGTCATCATCGTCAACCCGCGCTCGCAGGGCGGCGCCCTCGGCCGGCGCTGGCCCGAGCTCGCCGACACCATCCGGCGATCGCTGCCGTTCGAGGACGTCATGACCAAGGAGGCCGGCGACGCCACCCGCCTCGCCCGCGAGGCCCTGCGCGCCGGCGCCGAGACCGTCGTCGCCGTCGGTGGCGACGGCACCATCAACGAGGTCGCCAACGGCTGGTTCGACAACGGCGTCCGCCTCGACACCGACGGCGCGCTCGGCGTGCTGCCGTTCGGCACCGGCGGCGACTTCGTGCGGACCGTCAACATCAGCAAGGAGTGGGACCGGGCGGTCGCCAACCTCGCGCGCGGCCATCGCCGGCGCATCGACCTCGGCCGCGTCGATCACCGCGTGCGCACCGGCGGCGACGCGATCCGCATGTTCATCAACATCGGCTCGTTCGGGCTGTCGGGCGTCACCGATCGGCTGGTCAACCAGTCGAAGAAGCGGATGGGCGGCCGCATCTCGTTCTTCCTCGGCACCACGCGCGCGCTCATGGCCTACGACAACCAGCGGGTGCGGATGACGTTCGACGAGCGCGCGGCCGATGCGGTCGACATGACCGTCAGCACCGTCGCGGTCGCGAACGGATGTTACTTCGGCGGCGGGATGTTCATCGCGCCGGATGCCAAGCTCGACGACGGCTACTTCGACGTCATCGCGATGGGCGACCTCAGCATGAAGGACTTCATCCTCAAGAGCCGGCGGCTCTACCGCGGCACCCACCTCACGATGGACAAGGTGAGCCACCGGCGCGCGAAGATCGTGCGCGCCGAGCCGGCGGCGCCCGACCAGATCGTCGAGCTCGACATCGACGGCGAGACCCCCGGCGTGCTGCCGGCCACCTTCCGGGTGCTGCCGGCGGCCCTCGACCTGATCGCGCCGGCGCCGTGAAGCGGCCGCGCTGGCTCGACCTGCCCGGCCAGCCCGGGCCGCGCGCGACGCAGGTCGCGTGCGCCGCCGCGATCGTCGGCGGCTTGCTGTGGACGCTGGCCGCGCCGCCGATCGGGTTGTGGCCGATCGCGTGGCTCGCCGCGCTGCCGACCTTGTGGGTGATCGATCAGGCGCCGACGCGGCGGCGCGCGGGCCTGTACGGCGGCCTCACGGCGGTGTCGTTCACCGTCGGCGGCTTCCACTGGCTCATCCACCTGCTCGAGGTCAACGCGCACCTGCCGGCGCCGGTGGCGGTGCTCGGCCTCGGCGTGCTCGCCGCGCTGCACGGCGTCGTCTACCTGATCGGCGCGCGGCTCATCCGCGCGCTGCGCGAGCGCCGCCGCGACGATCCGGCGGGCCCGTGGCCGATGGCGCTGTGCGCGCCGCTCGGCTTCGCCGTCATCGAGATCGTCCTGTGGACACCGTTCCCGTTCAGCATGGCGCTCACCCAGGCGGGCGTCGGGCCGATCCGCGCGCTGTCCGCCGCGTTCGGCCCGGCCGGCATCACCGCGCTGATGGTCGCGTTCGCCGGCGGCATCTACGACGTCGTCACCGGCCGGCGGCGCGCGCGCTGGCGGGTGGTGGCCGGCGTCGCGCTGTTCGCGGTCGCGATGGTGCTGGCCAGCCTGCGGCGCGTCGACGACACCCCGGCGTCGACGGTGAAGATCGGCATCGTCCAGCCCAACCAGCCGACCGAGGGCGTCCGCGGGCGCGGCGAGCTGTTCGCGCTGCGCGAGGCGACCGACGCGCTCGCCGCGCAGGGCGCGGAGCTCGTCGTGTGGAGCGAGGCGTCGCTGCCGTTCGCGCTCGATCGCGAGGCCGAGCGAGACGGCGCGGCCGGGACCGGCTCGCGCATCCGCGGCAAGGCGACCGTCCCGATCGTCGTCGGCGCGCTGACCGTCGACGATCGCGGCCGCGCGTGGAACAGCGCGGTGCTGCTCGCCGGCGACGACCACTTCGCCGGGCGCGTCGACAAGATCCACCGGATGATCGGCAGCGAGTACAACCCGCTGATCGAGTGGTTCCCGTCGACGCGATCGCTGATGCCGCAGGGGGCCGGCAGCTTCGAGGAGGGCCCGCCGCCGGTCCTGCTCACGGCCGACCTCGGCGGCCACCAGGTGCGGATCGCGATCATGATCTGCCTCGAGGACGTCCTGCCGCGCTTCGGCCGCGAGCTGGCGGCGCTCGAGCCGGACCTGATCGTCAACATCACCAACGACACCTGGTTCGACACCGGCGCCGAGCCGTACCAGCACGAGGCGCTCGCCCGCTACCGCGCCGTCGAGATGGGCGTGCCGATGATCCGCGCGGTCAACACCGGCCCGTCGAGCGCGATCGATCGCGACGGCGCGTTCCTCGGGCGCACCCGCGTGCGCGGCGGCGGCGGGCACATCGCGCCCGACACGCTGCTCGTCGACGTGCCGATCGGCGGCCGCGCGCACTCGGTGTACGCGCGGTGGGGCGGCCCGCTGTCGTGGGCGATCGCGCTCGGCGCGCTCGGCTGGTGGCTGTTGCCCGGCGTGTTCGGGTGGACGCACCGCAAGCTGCGGCGCCGCGCGTGACCGACGACGGCGGCGCCGCGCGCGGGATCGTCCGGGTCGCGCGTCGGCCGCCCGGCTGGGTGGCGCCCGGCC